>JBGAOL010000080.1:0-12184 GCA_044221825.1 Gemmatimonadales bacterium | reverse complement strand
GGGTCAATGCACGAAGCGGGGCTCGTCTCGCGACGAGCCCCGCTGTTTTTCCGCACCGACGCCCCGACGACCAGCGACCTACGGCCGCGCCGGCGTCTCCGGCTCGCCGATGTGCTGGAAGGTCACGAAAGGGACTCCCGCGATGAGCTTGGGCTCCGCCACCACGAAGGGCGGCTCCTCCGCCGCCGCCGGCGTGGGGGCCACCAGCAGGTCCTTCACGGCTGTGAGGCCCACCAGCGTGATGAAGAGCGCCGCCGCCAGGGTGGCCACCACCGGCGACACCCGGGGCGGCAGCGGCTCCGGCACCACCTCGCCCGACGCGATCCGCGCGGCCAGCCGCGCCATGAAGTCGGGGGATGGCAGGATGGTCTCGCCCCGGAGCGCGTCGACGCCAGAGCGGATGGCGTGATCGTATGCCGCGCACTCGGGGCAGGTCTCCATGTGGTCGTCCATGTCCGCCGCCAGGGCGGGGTCATGGCCGTCCCGGTACGCCGAGTACTGGCGACGGAAGTCCCAGCAATCCATATGGGCAGTGTGGTTGATTTCGAGGCGGCGCCGGCGCAGTGGGGGATGACCGACGCGAACACCAGATTATACAAGGCCTGAGCCCAAAGGTTCCACGCCCGCAAGCACTTCGCGCGCCCCCGATGAAACACCGAGGGCCGCGTCCCGTGGGGACGCGGCCCTCGCGGATCGATCATCCCGCAGCCCCGCGCTAGTCCAGGTGCGGCGCGATCAGCTCCGCAAAGCTCTGACGGGCCCGGTTGAGCCGGCTCTTCACCGTGCCGAGGTTGCAGTGCACGATCTCGGCGATCTCCTCGTACGACTTCCCCTCGAGCTCCCGCAGCACGAACACCTCGCGATGATGCGGCGTCAGCTTGGCCACCGTCTGGTCCACGAGGCTCCGCAGGTGGCGGCGCTCGTAGAGGTCGTCGGGACGGTTGCCGAGGTCCTCGAAGTCGATGGGGCGCGGGTCGTCCTCGTCCCGGGGGCGCGCCTGCTCGAAGGCAATGAGGGGAGAGCGACCGCGGTTCCGGAGTTCGTTCTTGGCCAGGTTCGACGCGATGGTGTACACCCACGTCGAGAACTTCCTCTCCCGGTCAAAGCGATGGAGGTGGCGGTGCACCCGCAGGAACGCCTCCTGCACCAGGTCCTCCGCCCGCTCCCGGTCGCCGATCATGCGGACCACGAAGTTGAGCAGCCGCACCTGGTACCGCTCCACGATCCGCCCAAACGCCCGCGGGTCCCCCGCGAGGTGCGCCTCGATCAGCGCGTTGATCTCGGGCTGCGGCGCGGGCGCGGGCGTCCGCCCCGGCACGAACGCCGACTTGATGAACTTGAGGAAGCCAGCCATCTCCCCCTCCTACGCGCCGCGTCCTATGGCGCGAAAGGCGTCCACGTACAGCAGGGCCACCAGCGTCTTCCCGTCCACGATCTCCCCGCCCGCGATCAGCCGGCGGATGGCCGACCAGGGGGTCGGCACCAGTTCGATGAACTCGTCGCCCTCGCGGGCGTGCTGGCCTGCCGTCAGTTCGCTGGCCAGGTAGAGGTGGATGCGCTCGTCCGTGAACCCCGGGGTGGTGAAGAAACTGGTCAGGAGCTCCATCCGGCCGGCCCGCATCCCGGTCTCTTCCTGCAGCTCCCGGTGCGCGCAGGCCAGCGGGGTCTCGCCGGCATCCTTCCGGCCGGCGGGGATCTCCCAGATCACGCCGTCGGCCGCATGCCGAAATTGGCGCAGCAGCAGCACCCTCGGATCGGGGGCATGGAGGTCGTCCAATAGGGGGACGACCGCCGCAGCGCCGGGATGACGCACCATCTCGAGCTGGCCGGTGGACCCGTCGGGAAATCCCACGGTGTCCACGTCGAGGTTGATCACCCTCCCGGTGTACCGCCGCTCGCTCGAGTGCAGTGTCATCGGCTTCGAAACTGCGGCCGTGGCCCCGGGGGGACAAGAGGCCCGTTCCACCTTCATAACAGAACCTTTGACAAGCAAATGGGCGGGACCGGCAATTTCCCGGCCCCGCCCCCACCCCCCTATTTCGTACCGGTCGCCGATAGGCGACCGCTACGAGGTGGCGGCCGTCAGGGCCCCGCCACCCGCCCCTCGAGGTCGCGGATGACGACGGGCCCGAGGCCGAGCGCCTCGATCCCGGGCCGGATCTTCTCCACATCACCCACTACCACCACGTGGACCCGCGCCGGGTCGAGGTACTGCCGCGCCACCCGCTGCACGTCGGCCGCGGTGACCTGCTGCACCTGGCGCGCGAAGGTGCCGTACCAGGAGATCGGCAGCCCGTAGGTGGCGAGCGTCGCCACCTGGCCGGCCATCTGGCCGCTGGTCTCGAAGTCGCCCGGGAGGCCGAGGACCAGGTAGTTCCGGGCGCGTGCCAGCTCCACGTCGCTCACGGGCGTGTCGCGGATGGCGTTCATCTCCTTGAAGAACTCCACCAGCGAGCTGTCGGTCACGTCGGTGCGCACCGCTGAGCGGGCCAGGAACGGCCCTGGCACCGGGCGATACTGGAAGCCGGACGACGCACCGTAGGTGTAGCCCTTCGTCTCGCGCAGGTTCTGGTTGAGGCGCGAGGAGAAGCTGCCGCCGAGGATGGTGTTCATCACCTCGAGCGCGGCGTAGTCGGGGCTGGTGAACGGCACGCCCGGGTAGCCAATGGAGATGACGGACTGTGCCGCCTTCGGCTTGTTGACGAGCGACACCGTGCGCGCCGCCGGCGCCTCCAGCGCGGGCGGCACCTCGGCGCGCGCCACCGCCATCCGGTTCTGGATCCAGCGCCCGAAACGCGCGCGGAGCTCCCGCTCCGCGTCGGCCAGCGTGATGTCGCCGGTGACGATGATCTCGGCCTGGTCGGGCCGGAAGGTGCGGGCGTAGAAGCCGCGCACCGTGGTGGAGTCGAGCTGCGCGGTGGCAGCCGAGTCGCCGTTGAGCGGACGGTGGTAGGGGTGCGCCGCCGGGAACATGATGGCACTGAAGGCCAGCGCGGCCATGGCGTTGGGCTGGTCGCGCTGCTGCAGGATCTGCGCAAGGCGCAGGTCGCGCTCGCGCGTCACGTCGCGGCCCTTGAAGGTGGGGCGGAGCGCCACGTCGGCCAGCAGGTCGAGCGCGGGCCCGAGGGTGCGCTTCGGCGTGTTGAGCGACAGCGTGGTGTAGTCCCAGTCCGCGCTGGTGCGGAGGTCCGCGCCCAGGAACGCCGCCTCGGCGGCGATGCCGAGGCCGTCGCGGCTGCCCGCGCCCTCATCCAGCATGTTGGCCGTGAACGTGGCGATGCCCGGGAGCGTGCCGTCGAGGCGGGCGCCGCCCTTCACGCGGAGCAGCACCTGCACCAGCGGCACCTCGTGCATCTCCACCACCCGGAGCGTGATGCCGTTGGGAAGCTTCGCAGTGCGCACCGCCGGGAGCCGGAGCTCGGCGGGCGGGGGGAGTTCAGGGACCTTGGTGCGGTCGAGCGCCTGCGCGCCGAGCGCCGCGGGGCCGAGCACGAGCGCGGCCGCCAGGGAGAAGCGGATGCGGGCGGTCACGGCGTCACCTCCACGGGCTTGGCGGCCAGGTCGGTCTTGCCCTCGGGCACCACGCTCAGGACCACGCGGGGCGCGCGGAGGTAGGTCGCGGCCACGCGCTGCACGTCGGCGGCGGTGACGCCGCGGAAGCGGGCCAGGTCCTGGGCAAACCAGTCCGCGGTGCCGGTGCGGACGAAGTAGGAGTTGAGCTGGTCGGCCTTGCGGTTGACCGTCTCCAGGCCGCGGAGGAAGTCCGCCTCGGTGGCGTTCTTGGCCTGGTCCAGCTCGCGCGCCGTCGGGCCCTCGGCGGCCAGGCGCGCCAGCACCCGCTCGATCGGCTGCTGCAGCTCGGGGAGGGCGTGGCCGGGGCGGGCGGTGGCCACGATCGAGAAGTCGCCGGCCAGCCGCTTGCCGTCCTGGTACGAGAAGACGCCCGACGCGAGCTGGGTGTCGTACACCAGCGCCTGGGTCAGGCGGCTGTTCTTGTCGCCAGTCAGGATGTAGGCCAGGAGGGTGAGCGCGGCGTCGTCGCCGGCCAGGTCGGCCACGGTGGGCCAGGTGTAGTAGAGGCGGGGGAGCTGCACCCGGTCCTCGAGCACCCGCGCGGTGTCACGCGCCAGGCGCACCGGGGGCACGGCGGTGGCGCGCCGCGCGTCGGCCGGGCCGCGGGGGATCTCGCCGAAGTATTGCGCCGCCAGGCGCATCACCTCCGCCGGCTTCACGTCGCCCGCGACCACCAGGGAGGCGTTGTTGGGGGCGTACCAGCGGCGGAAGAACTCCTTCACGTCGTCGAGCTGCGCCGCCGTGAGGTCGGCCATGGAGCCGATCACCGGCCAGCTGTACGGGTGGCTCGCCGGGTAGAGCATGCCGAGGATGGTCTCGCTGGCGAGGCCGTAGGGCTGGTTCTCGTAGCTCTGGCGGCGCTCGTTCTTCACCACGTCGCGCTGCAGGTCCACGTTCTCCGCGGTCATCGGCGGCAGCAGCCACCCCATGCGGTCGGCCTCGAGCCAGAGCATGAGCGGCAGCGCGCCCGCCGGGCCCCACTCGTAGTAGTTGGTGCGGTCCTCGGTGGTGGAGCCGTTGTTGTTGGCGCCCGCCGCCTCCAGCAGCCGGTCGAACGCCGGGTACGCCGCGTGCTCCGACCCCATGAACATCAGGTGCTCGAAGAGGTGCGCGAACCCGGTGCGCCCCGCCTTCTCGTCGCCGGAGCCGACGTGATACCACATGTTGACGGCCACCACCGGCACCGAGTGATCCTCGTGCACGATGACCGTGAGGCCGTTGGGAAGGGTGTCCACCGTGACGGGGACCGAGAGCGCCGGGGCCTGCGCCGCCAGGGGGCCCGCGCCGAGCGCGGCCACGAGGAGCAGGGGGCGGGAGAGGAAGGCCTTCATGAGGAGTGGGTAAAGGGGTGGACCGGCGCCGGCGTGGGTCACATTTGCTGTCGGCGAGGGTAAGATACCTGCGGACCGCCAACGGTTGCTCCCCCCGTCGACGGCATCGGCTCCATGACGGCTGGCCCCCTCGCCTTGATTCAGTCGCCGCCCGTGCCCCCCGGCACCACGCCACGCCCGCGCTGGGTGTGGGGTGTGGTGCTGCTCGCCCTCCTGGCCTTCCTCTCCGAGTTCGTCGTCTTCACGCCCGGCGGCTGGACCGACCAGCAGCGGGGATTCTGCTTCGCCGCGTTCCTCGCCGTGGACGCGACGATCTTCCTGCTGGCCTCGTTCCGCGGCGACTTTGCCCTGCGCTTCCGCCTCGCGCTCCGGCTCACGGGACTCGGGTTCTGCATGGGGGTCCTCAACTACCTCCTCCAGGGCGTGGGCGTCTACACGTCGGCGCAGGAGAGCGGCTCCGCCGTCATCTCCTACTTGCTGGCGCTCGCCGGCGTGCTCACGCTGCCGCTCCGCCCCGTGACGCGGCTGCACTGGCGGCTGCTGCTCGCCGATGGCTTCACCACGCTCGTGGGCATCGTGGTGACGGGCCTGGTGCTCTACCTCGGCACCGTGGACGTGACGCCGCCGGTGCCCGGCGCCTTCCAGTCCATGCTGGCGCAGCTCCTGTCCATGTCGCTGGTGCTGCTCGCCGTGCTCAACCTCGGCGTCCGCGGCGTGCCCCTGCCGAGTTCCCGCGCGCTGGCCCTGGCGCTCTTCGGCCTCGGCGCGCTCTTCCTGTCTTTGGTGCTCGAGGCGCTCCGGCACGGCGCGGTGCTGACGGACATCCGCGTCTTCGACGGGGTGTACCTCCTCACCCTCATGCTGCTGCTCTTCTCCGGCGTGGCCTACCTGCGCGACCGCACCGTGGGCGCCACCGAGGAGGCGGGCACCCGCTGGGTGCTGAGCCTGAGCCCGTTGCCCGTCATCATGCTGGGGTGTGCCGCCTTCCTGCTGTTCTGGGCGCTCGGACGGAAGCTCGATCACGTCGCACTCACCGCGGCGGTGGGGCTGGTGCTGATGGTGCTGCCGCTGCTCTACCGCCAGCGGGTCACCCACGCCGAGGCGCTCCGCCTGGCGCAGGCCGAGGCCGAGCGCGAGCGCTCCGCCAACCAGGCGCGCCTCGGCGCCGTGGGCCGCCTCTCGGCCGGGCTGGCGCACGAGCTGAACAGCCTGCTCACGGTGATGCTGGGGCACGCCGAGCTGGCGCGCGAGGCCGCGGGGGATCGGGGCGAGGCGGTGGAGGACATCGCGCTCATCGAGCGCGCGGGGCAGCGGGCGGCGTCGCTCACCCGGCGGCTGCTGGTGTTCAGCGGTGGGCAGTTCACCACGCGCGAGGTGGTGGCGCTGGATGGACTGGTGGAGCGGACGGTGCGGGAACTCGTGCAGGAGGGAGGCGCCGCCTGGCCCATCACGGTTCCGGTGAACACGCGCGGCCTCACCGTGGCGGCGGACGCGGGCCAGCTCACCGAGGCGCTGCGCCAGCTGGTGGAGAACGCGCGCGAGGCGCTCCCCGACGGCGGCCCCATCACCGTGACCCTCGAGGCGGCCACGCTCGACGCCCCGCTCGAGTCCCCCTTCCTCCCGGTACCGGCGGGCCGCTACGCCATCCTCGCGGTGCGGGACGGGGGCCGCGGCATCCCGCCCGAGGTGCTGCCGCGGATCTTCGACCCCTTCTTCTCCACCCAGCCGCGCCACGCGGCCCCGGGCCTGGGTCTCGCGGTGGTGTATGGCGTGGTGGTGGCGCACGGCGGCGGGATCACGGTGGAGACGCTGCCGGGCCGCGGCACCACCGTGCGGCTCTACTTCCCTACCAGCGACGGAACAGCACCACCGGGATCTTCCACGCCTCCTGCCCAATGAAGAACAGCTCCGACGCGGCGCGCCGCGAGATGGGGCTGGTGCGGGTGGGGCTGGTGTAGGCGGTGAGGCCGGTGCCGCTGGTCTCGAGGCGGAGCCGGAGCATGTGGAAGGGATCGCTGACGAGGAGCAGCCGTGTCAGGCCGCGCTCCCTGGCCCACGCCGACACCGCCGTCATGGACGCCTCGGTGGAGCGTCCCTCCGGCCGCACCACGATGGCCCCGGGCGGCACGCCCTGCTGTGTCAGGTACTGCTGCCCCACGGTGGCCTCGCTCACCCGGTCGCCGGCGCCGATGCCGCCCGTCACCACCACCTGCGGGGCCAGCCCCTCCCGATAGAGCGTCAGCGCGTGATCGAGCCGGGCGCGCAGCACCGGCGAGGGCTTGCCGTTGTACTGCGCGGCGCCGAGCACCACGATGGCGTCGGCGGGGCGGCGCTGGTCGCGCCGGGCCACGAGGACCACCGACGCGAAACAGAGCAGGTAGAGCAGCACGGGCGCCGCCACGCAGGCGACGGCCACCCGGCGAAGACGGGACGGCATGGGGGAGAAGATAACGGGCGGTGCGACCGGCTAGGCCAGCTCGTAGCTCTCGCCGAGGTTCGGCAGGTCCACGCGGCGGACGCCTTCCTCGCGGAGGAGCTGCGCCATGGCGGTGCGCGCCTCGGGCTCGCCGTGCACCACGAAGGCGCGGTGGATGGGGCCCTGCACCCGGCGCACCCAGGCGCGGAGTTCGTGCCGGTCGGCGTGGGCGGAGTAGCCGCCGATGGTCTCGATGCGGGCGCGCACCTCGTACTCGTCGCCGAAGATCCGCACCTTCTTCTGCCCGTCCTGGATCCGGCGGCCCAGGGTGTTCTCGCCCTGGAAGCCCACGAAGAGCACCACCGTCTTGTGGTCACCGATGTTGTTGGCCAGGTGGTGCAGGATGCGGCCGGATTCCGCCATGCCGCTCGCCGCCACGATGATCGCAGGGCCCGGCTGGCCGTTGAGCTTCTTCGAGTCGGCGACGTCGCGCACGTAGCGCACCAGCGGGAAGTCGAACAGCGCGGTGGTCTGCGCGATCATGTCCTCCTCGCGGTCGAACAGCTCGGGGTGCAGCCGGAACACGCTCGTGGCGTCCACCGCCAGCGGGCTGTCCACGTAGATCGGCACCCCCGGGATCTTGCCCGCGCGGAAGAGCTGGTGCAGCGAGTAGATGATCTCCTGCGTCCGCCCCACCGCAAACGACGGGATCAGGATCTTCCCGCCCTTCCCCGCCGTGCTCCGCACCAGCTCGCCCAGCGCCTCCTCGGCGCCGGTCACCGTCTCGTGGCTCCGGTTGCCGTAGGTGCTCTCGATGATGAGCGCGTCCACCGGGCCCGACGGCGGGTCGGGGTCGCGGATGATCGGGAGCCCCGGCCGCCCCACGTCGCCTGAGAACACCAGCCGGTACGGGGACGCCCCCTCGGTGACCCGGAGGTCCACCGACGCCGAGCCCAGGATGTGCCCTGCCTCGGTGAACTCGAACGCCAGGTGCCGCCGCAGGTACTGCACCCGCCGGAGCGGCACGCCGAGCATGAGGTCCTGCACCGCCACGGCGTCGGCCATGGTGTAGAGCGGCTCGCTGGCCGGCCCCGTCTTGCCGCGTCGCTGGAGGAACTCGGCGTCCTTCTCCTGGATGTGCGCGGCGTCGGGGAGCATGATGGCGCAGAGGTCGCGCGTGGCGCCGGTGGCGTAGATGGGGCCGTGGAAGCCGCGGCTGACGAGGAGCGGCAGCCGGCCCGCATGGTCGATGTGCGCGTGGGAGAGCACCACGGCGTCGAGCGTGCGCGGGTCCACGGGGAGGTCGCGGTTGAGCGCGTAGGCCTCCGCGCGCTTGCCCTGGAAGAGGCCCGCGTCGAGCAGGATGCGGGCGCCCGCGGCCTCCAGCAGGTGCATGGAGCCGGTGACCTGGCCGCCGGCGGCGCCGTGGAAGGTGAGGCGGATGGACATGACGGCCTCGCAGAAGGAAGCGGGAACCCACGGTGCTGGATGCTACCGTGCGCGCGGGCGCGGGGCAACACGCGACTGGCGCGCCGGTCGGATCGGGGTAGCTTCGAGGCATCCCCTCCGGAAGGCACCGATGTCAGGCAGGTTCACGCGGCGTGGGTGGACAGTCTTCATCGCTGCGATGCTCGGGGGCTGCGGGGGCGGTGACAGCACCGGCCCCTCGAGCAGCGGCGGACTCGACGGCACCTGGATCGTGGTCTTCGGCAACCTCACCGCCAGCGGCGTCACCTGCGGGGCACCCTCGCTTCGCCTCACGCTTGACGAGGCCGACGGTGCCGTGACCGGCAGCTTCATCGCCGATGGCGATGGCCTCTGCCTGGTCGGTCCCCAGCTCTTTGCGGGGAGCATGGGTGCCGGCGCCCTGCAGGCCGGCACGCTGACGGGGTCCACCCTGAGCATGGACCTCAAGACGCCCCTCGCGATGGACGGGGTGGTGGTGGGGGATTCCGCCGCCGGCACCCTCACCTGGAACGTGCTCTTCCCCAGTCAGGCGAGCGCCACGCTGCTGCAGGCGTCCTGGAACGCCCGCCGCCTGCCTCGCAACACACCAAGCGGCACCGCCTGGCGCCTCATGTTCGATCCCACCGCGGGCCTGCTTCCCCAGACCACGGCAGCGCAGTTTCCCCTGCGCGCCCTCGACCGCGGCAACGTGCCCGTCGGGTTGCCTGCCGTCACCTACTCCACCACGGCCGCGCCGAGCCGCGCCACCGTGGCGAGCGACGGGGTGGTGACGGCGGGCACCAGCATCGGGCTCTTCCGGGTCCGGGCTGAAATGGGGCGGGCCTGGGCCGAGGCGGTCGGCTACGTGCTGCAGCGCCCGACGCAGGTGATCCCGGTGCCGGGTGCCCTCACGTTCACCAACAGCGGCTCCAAGACCATCGCCGCCGTGGTCAAGGATGCGGCCGGCGCGACGATTCCCGGCATCGTCGTCTCCTTCTCGAGCAACGACTCGACGCTGGTGCGCGTCTCCAATCAGGGCGTCGTGAGCACCCTCGCGGGCCGGGAAGGGAGCACGGCCATCACCTTGACCGCCGGCACCGTCACCACCGCGGTCCCCGTCACCGTGGCGCGGGTGCCGTACCGGGTGGTCCTCGACCTGGCACAGCTCGCCGTGGCGGCGGGCGGCCAGACGCTGCATGCCGAGGTGCGCGACTCGAGCGGCGCCCTGCTCACCTATCCCGTCCTCTGGAATTCCACCAACCCCGCCGTGGTCGCCGTCTCGGCCTCTGGCCACGTCACCCCGGTCGGCCCCAACGGCACCGCCCTCGTCATCGCCACGGCCGGGGGCGTCGCCGACACGACCCAGGTCCTGGCCTGGAATGGGCCCATCCCGGCGATCGTGGGCGCCACCCCACTCGGCGTACCGGCCTGGAGTGTGGCGGTGGCTCCGAGCGGGGCCTTCTATGTCGGCGGGATCCTTGGGGGTGGCCTGTTCCGCGGGAACCTGCCCGCCACCGGCGTCAGTACCCCCCTCCCTCTCGGGGGAGATCTCTTCGCCACCGCGCTCGATCCCGCCGGCGCCCGCCTCTACACCGGCCCCGCCGGGGGCCAGGGGATCCTCGTGGTGGACGTGGCCACCAACACCGTCGTCGATTCGCTGGCGGTGCCGGGGACGCGCTCCCTCCTCGTGACGCCAGACGGAAGCGAGCTCTGGGTGGGCACGCTCAGCGGCATCTTCGTCTACGCGCTGCCGGGACTCGGCCTCGTCGACTCATTGCTGCCTGGCGTGTTCTGGTACCAGCTCAGCGCCCACCCGGCGCTGGGACGCGTCTACGCGAGCACCTATGGCGAGTTGCGCGAGATCGACCTCGCGACCCGCCAGACGACGCGGGTCTTCCCCATCGGCGGCGGAGGGCTGGCGGTGCAGCGGGTGGAGGTGTTGCCGGGGGGAACGGAACTCGTGGTCGCGCTGCAGGGCCCGGGGGGCGGCCTCCGGGTCATCGACCTCGCCAGCGGGGCGGTGGTGCGCAGTACGACGCTGTTCTCGGCGTACGACGTTCGCTATCTCCCCGCGGCTGGGCTGCTCCTCGTCACCTCGCCCGAACTGTACAACGGGCTCGGGCTCTTGATCCTCGATCCCGTGACGCTCCTCAGCCTCGGCGGGTACACCTTCACCTCTCCGGGTCGGCAGATCGGGATCTCACCGGACGGCACCACCGGCATCGTGCTCGAGGAGTCTGGTGGGCTCCGGTTCGTGCAGTAGTCAGCGCGCCGCCGCCTGCTGCACCCACGCCGGCACCTCCGGCTCCCCGGCGTACGTACTCGCGGGCAGCCCGAGGACCATCCCCCAGCGGTGCAGCCACGTGATCCCGCCCGTGCCCACGTAGCGGTCCGGCAAGTCGTACACCGGGTCCTCGAGCGCCTTGTCGAGCGGCACGAAGGTGTAGCCGATGCGCTGTAGTCGCTGGAACAGCTGCGGGAACGTGAGCGCGTTGAGCGCGCTCGCGTGCGTCAGCAGCACCTGCGGGAACGCCCGCCCCACGATGGCCCGTGCCTGCTTCTCGTAGTACAGCACCACCGACTCCATGTAATCGAGGTACGCCCCCTGCAGCCGGCGCGCCAGCGCCGTGTCCCCCGCCAGCCGCGCGCGATGGAACGCCTCGGCGTAGATGTAGTCGTGGTTGTCCATGGTCACCGGCGCCACCCGGTAGCGGTGCAGCGCCAGGAAGGCCAGCAGGGAGTCGTGCACCGCCAGGCTCAGGCCGGTGTGCAGGAAGGGGTGGCGGAAGAAGCGGGGCGTCTTGCCCACCTTGGCCAGCAGCCCGCGCGTCACCCGCTCGCCCTTCAGGAAATCGGCCTCGAAGTCGGCGAGGGGCGTGCTGTGCAGGTCGGGGTGCGACCAGGTGTGGTTGCCGAGCTCGTGGCCGGCCCGGAGCCACTTCTGCAGCATCGCCACGCGCGCGGGATCCACGGTGCCGGCGGTGTCCTCGAGCCGCCGCTCGTTGACGAAGCCGATGGCCGGCACCTTGTACTTCCGGAACGCCGCCAGCAGCGAGTCGGTGAGCCGCGCCTGCTCCGCCACCGGGAGGCCCGCGCCCACGAAGGGCAGGTCGTCCACGGTGATCACGAGCTGTGCGCCCTGCGCGGCGAGTGGCGCCGCCAGGACGAGCGCCAGCAGCGCGACGCCCCCGAAGACGCGGCGCATCACCTACCGGGTCCCGTAGAGGCGGTCGCCCGCGTCGCCGAGGCCGGGGACGATGAAGCCGTGGTCGTTGAGGCCGCGGTCGAGCGCCGCCGCGTAGACGCGGACGTCGGGATGCCCGTCGAGCATGCGGCGCACGCCCTCGGGCGCGGCCACGATGCAGAGGAAGCGGATCCGCCGCGCCCCGGCCGACTTGAGCGTGGTCACCGCCGCCAC
>JBGAOL010000079.1:1459-12465 GCA_044221825.1 Gemmatimonadales bacterium | reverse complement strand
GCTGCAGCTACGCGCCCTCTGCCCCCCACCCCTCCTCCTTCGCCGGCCCCCTCCATCCGGACTTGGCGGGCGCCTGCCCAGAGAGTGCTGGGGCGGCCCTCGGGGTAGTCCATCCCCCGGGCTCCGGCTAGATTCTCCCGCCTATGCAAACCCAGCCCCTGCCGGGCTTTCGGGACTTCTACCCTGCCGAGTTCGCCTTCCGCGCGCACCTCTTCGAGACCTGGCGCCGAGTGTGCCGGCGGTATGGGTTCGAGGAGTTCGATGGCCCCCCGCTCGAGCCGCTGGAGCTCTACACCGCGAAGAGCGGTGAGGAGATCGTCGGGCAGCTCTACAACTTCGAGGACAAGGGGGGGCGGGCGGTATCACTCCGGCCGGAGCTGACGCCGACCGTGGCGCGCATGGTGGCGGCGCGCGCGGGCGGGATGAAGAAGCCGATCCGGTGGTTCTCCATTGGGCAGATGTTCCGGTACGAGCGGCAGCAGCGGGGGCGGCTCCGGGAGTTCTTCCAGCTCAACTGCGACCTCATGGGTGAGCCGGGTCCCCTCGGCGATGCCGAGGTGATTGCGCTGGCCGTGGACCTGGTGCGGGCCTTCGGGCTCGAGGCGGACCAGGTGCGGGTGCGCCTGAGCGACCGGCGGGTGCTGCAGGCGCTGCTCCGCGGTGCCGGGGTGAGCACGGAGCAGTTGCCGTCGGCCTACGCGGTGATCGACAAGCTGGAGCGGATGAAGCCGGAGCAGGTGGCGGACATCCGGGAGGACCGGGACGAGCGGTTTGGGCCGGGCGTGGGCGCGCGGGTGCTGGAGGTCGCGGCGCTGCGCGGGTGGCCGGATGTGCAGGCCGCGCTCGCCAAGGTGGAGGGCGGAGCGGAGGCGGGTGCCCCGTTCGCCGAGGTGCTGAAGGCGCTCGAGGCGATGGGGCTCCTGGGGTTCGTGGACGTGGACCTGACGATCGTCCGGGGGCTGGCGTATTACACCGGGACGGTCTTCGAGCTGTTCGATGCGGGGCGGTCGCTGCGGGCGCTGGCGGGCGGCGGGCGGTACGACGAGCTGCTCAAGTTGCTGGGCGGCGTGGAGCTGCCGGCGGTGGGCTTTGCGATCGGCGACGTGGTGCTGGGCGAGCTGCTCAAGGAGCGCGGGCTGGTGCCGCCGGCGCCGGCGTCGATTCAGGTGTTCGTGGCCGGGGTGACGGCGGATGACCAGCCGCACGTACTCCGGCTGGCGCACGAACTCCGCGAGGCGGGGCTCCGGGTGGAGTACTCGCTCCGGGCGGAGAACCTGGGGAAGCAGCTCAAGCTGGCCGACACGCGGCAGGCGCGGGTGGCGGTGGTGATCGGGCCCGACGACCGGGCGAAGGGCGAGGTGCAGCTCAAGGACCTCGCGGGCAAGACGCAGCGGGCGGTGGCGCTCGCGCGGGTGGCGGACGACGTGAGAGCGATGGTGGCCGATGGCTGACGACAAGAAGCTCACGACCCGCGCGGCGGACTTCAGCGCGTGGTACAACGAGGTCATCATGCGGGCCGAGCTGGCCGACTACAGCCCGGTGCGCGGCTGCATGGTCATCCGGCCCAACGGCTACGCCATCTGGGAGCAGATGCAGCGCGGGCTCGACGGCATGTTCAAGGAGCATGGCGTCCAGAACGCGTACTTCCCACTGCTCATCCCGCAGAGCTTCCTCTCCAAGGAAGCGGAGCACGTGGAGGGGTTTGCGCCCGAGCTGGCGGTGGTGACGCACGGCGGCGGCAAGGAGCTCGAGGAGCCTCTCGTCATCCGGCCCACGTCGGAGACGATCATCTACTCGATGTACGCCAAGTGGATCCAGAGCTACCGCGACCTGCCGATGCTCATGAACCAGTGGGCCAACGTGGTCCGGTGGGAGATGCGCACGCGCCTCTTCCTGCGCACCGCGGAGTTCCTCTGGCAGGAAGGCCACACGGCGCACGTCGATGAGGCGGACGCCGAGGCGTTCACGCTCACGATCCTGGCCACCTACCGGCAGTTCGCCGAGGAGTACATGGCGATGCCGGTGATCACGGGGCGGAAGACCGACGCCGAGCGGTTTGCGGGCGCGCTCCGGACGTACTGCATTGAGGCGCTGATGCAGGACAACAAGGCGCTGCAGGCGGGCACCAGCCACAACCTGGGGCAGAACTTCGCCAAGGCGTTCCAGGTGACGTTCCAGAACCAGGCCGGCGGGCTCGACTACGTGTGGAACACGTCGTGGGGCGTCTCGACGCGCCTCGTGGGCGCGCTGGTGATGACGCACGGCGACGACAACGGCATCATCACGCCGCCCCGGCTGGCGCAGTACCAGGTGGTGATCGTGCCGATCTACAAGAGCGACGAGGAGCGCGCGACCGTGCTCACCGCCGCCGACCACGTGCTCAAGGAGCTCAAGAGCGCGGGCATCCGCACCCACCTCGACGCGCGCGACGGGATGAAGCCCGGCGCCAAGTACTACGAGTGGGAAGGCCGCGGCGTCCCGCTCCGCCTCGAGATCGGCCCGCGCGACGTGGCGGGCGGCACGGTGATGCTGGCGCGGCGGACGGGCGGGAAGAAGCAGTCGTTCCCCACCGAGGGGCTGGCGCGCACCCTCCGGCTCGAGATGGACAGCATGCAGCAGGAGCTGCTCGACGCGGCGCGGACGCGCCGGGAGCAGAACAGCATCCGCGGCATCACCAAGGCGTCGTTCCTCGACTTCCTGGAGCGGGACGGCGGCTTTGCCTACGGCGGCTGGTGCGGCGACGGGAAGTGTGAGGCGGACATCAAGGAGCAGACCAAGGCCACCATCCGCTGCCTCCCCGACCCGGAGTTCCAGTCGGAGGAGAAGCCCACCACCTGCATGTGGTGCGGCCGCCCGGCCACCACGGAAGCGGTCTGGGCGAGGGCCTACTGATGGTGTCCACCGCCACCCGGCACGCGGCGCTCAGCACCGAGGAGCGCCAGGCGGCGCTCTTTGCCGACGCGGGACTGACCCGCCGGGGCGCCACGCTCCTGGTGGGCGGGGTGCCGCTCTCGGCCATCGCCGAGGCGGTGGGGACGCCGGCCTACATCTACAACGCCGAGGTGATCCGGCGGCAGTACGGGGTGCTGGACCAGGCGCTGGCGGGGGTGCCGCACCGGATCTGCTTCGCGGTGAAGGCCAACAGCAACCTGGCCGTGCTGCGGGTGTTCCGCGATCTCGGCGCCGGGGCGGACATCGTCTCGGGCGGGGAGCTGCAGCGGGCCATCGCGGCGGGGTTCCCGCCGCAGCGGATCGTGTTCTCGGGCGTGGGCAAGTCGCCGGCGGAGCTGGAGCAGGCGCTCCTCGTGGGGTGGGGCACATCCACCTCGAGTCGAGCGACGAGCTGGACAAGCTCTCGGCCATCGCGGAGCGGCTCGGGAAGGGCGCGGCGGTGGGCATCCGGGTGAACCCGGACGTGACGGCCGAGACGCATCCGTACATTGCCACGGGGCAGGGCGGGATCAAGTTCGGGGTGCCGTTTGACCAGGTGAAGGCGCTGGCGCTCCGGGTGCACGCGCACCCACTCCTGACGCTCGACAGCATCGCGATGCACATCGGCAGCCAGATCCTCGATCCGGCGCCGTATCGCGAGGGGCTCGGCAAGCTGGCCGGGCTCGTGGCCGAGCTCCGGAAGGCGGGGATCGACACCATCCGGAACCTGGACATCGGCGGCGGGCTCGGGATCCGCTACAAGGACGAGATCCCGCTCGACCCGGTGCGCTTCCTGGCCGCGGTGCGGCCGCTGGCCGAGGAGACGGGACTCACGCTGGTGATGGAGCCGGGGCGCTTCCTGGTGGGGAGCGCCGGGCTACTGCTCACCACCGTGCTGTCGCGGAAGCACTCGGGCGGCAAGGAGCTGGTGCTGGTGGATGCCGGCATGAACGACCTGGTGCGGCCGAGTCACTACATGGCCTGGCACGAGATGGTGGAGCTCGAGGCCGCGGGGCGGCCCGAGGTGGCCGTGGACGTGGTGGGGCCGGTCTGCGAGACGGCGACTTCCTGGCGCGGGACCGCACCCTCCCCGGTGTCGTGGCCGGCGAGCGGATCGCGGTGCTCGGCGCCGGGGCGTACGGCTTCGTGATGGCCTCGAGCTACAACTCGCGCACCCGGCCAGCCGAGGTGCTTGTGGACGGGGGGCGGTGGGCGGTCGTGCGGCCACGCGAGAGGGTGGAAGACCTCTACGCGGGCGAGACGCCCGAGCCCCGGTGGGAAACCAACGGTGAGGGATGAGCGGGACCGACGGGGGGGTGAGCGCAGGCTGCTCGCCCCTTGCCGCTTCCCGCCGGCCCTCGAAACCATGAACCACGGAGTCACGTGACCCAGCATCACGGCGGCATCCTCATCATCGACTTCGGCTCGCAATACACGCAGCTCATCGCTCGGCGCGTGCGCGAGGCCCACGTCTACTGCGAGATCCATCCCCCGTCCCGCTCGGTGGAGTGGATCAAGCAGTGGCAGCCGAAGGGCATCATCCTCTCGGGCGGCCCCAACTCGGTGTACGGGGAGAACATGCCCACGGCGGAGCCGGCGCTCCTCGAGATGGGCACGCCGGTGCTCGGCGTGTGCTACGGCATGCAGCTGCTGGCGCAGCTCTCCGGCGGCAAGGTGGTGCGCGCCGACCGGCGGGAGTACGGCCGGGCCATGGTGGCGGTGAAGGGGGGCAAGCTCTTCACCGGCTTCGGGAACGGCGAGGAGACGCCGGTGTGGATGAGCCACGGCGACCACGTGGACACGGCGCCGCCGGGCTATCATGTCGTGGCCTCGAGCAGCAACGCCCCGGTGGCCGCCATCCAGCACGACAGCAAGCCGCTCTACGGGGTGCAGTTCCACCCCGAGGTGGCGCACACGCCGCGGGGCGGCGAGATCCTGCACAACTTCCTGTTCCAGGTCTGCGGCTGCACCCCGACTGGACGCCGGGCAACTTCATCGACGGCGAGATCCAGCGGATCCGCGAGCTCGTCGGCACCAAGCGCGTCATCTGCGGCCTCTCCGGCGGGGTGGACAGCTCGGTGGCGGCGGTGCTGGTGCACCGCGCCATCGGCGACCAGCTCACCTGCATCTTCGTGGACCACGGGCTGCTGCGCTGCACGAGCGGGAGCAGGTGGAGCAGATGTTCCGGCGCAACTACGGCATTGACCTCCGCGTGGTGGACGCGAGCGCCGACTTCCTCGGCGACCTGGCCGGCGTCACCGACCCGGAGACCAAGCGGAAGCGCATCGGGCACCGGTTCATCGACGTGTTCGAGAAGGAAGCGCGGAAGGTGGGCGGGGACGTGGGCTTCCTGGTGCAGGGGACGCTCTATCCCGACGTCATCGAATCCATGTCGCCGCTCGGCGGGCCGTCGGTGACCATCAAGACGCACCACAACGTGGGCGGGCTGCCGGAGAAGCTGCCGTTCAAGCTGATCGAGCCGCTGCGCGAGCTGTTCAAGGACGAGGTGCGGCAGGTGGGGCGCGAGCTCGGGCTGCCGGAGGAGATGGTGGGGCGGCATCCGTTCCCGGGCCCGGGCCTGGCCATCCGGATCCTGGGCGAGGTGAACAAGCACCAGCTCGACACGCTGCGGAAGGCGGACCACATCTACATCGAGGAGATCCGCGCGGCGGGCCTCTACGACGACATCTGGCAGGCCTTCGCGGTGCTCCTCCCCATCCGCTCCGTGGGCGTCCAGGGGGACGAGCGTTCCTACGACCAGGTGGTGGGCCTCCGCGCGGTGACGAGCCGCGACGGGATGACGGCGGACTGGTTCCCGTTCCCGCCGGAGGTGCTGGCGCGGGTCTCCAACCGGATTGCCAACGAGGTGGACGGGCTGAACCGGGTGGTCTACGACGTGAGCTCGAAGCCGCCGGCGACGATCGAGTGGGAGTAGGGCGTGCTTCGCGCCCGGCACTCACCGCGCGAGGCACGGAGACGCGGGAGCTATGCTCCGCCGACTCGGTCTCGAGGATCGCGCATCCCGGGGATCGAGAAATGAGGGTGGCCTGGTAGCGCGAAGGACTGGTGCCGAGGATCGACTGGCGATCCCGGGGCCAGGCGCGGGGCTCGTCGGAAGACGAGCCCTACGGTGAATAACAGTTCCGGTGCGGCCCTCCGCGTCTCCGGCGCCAGCTTGGGGTGAAACAGAGCGCCAAGGCCCTCCTAGACTCCTTCGTCGAGGAGGCGGGAAGAACTCCTCGGCCGGGATGATGCGCGAGGCGTTCCGGGACGTCGGGCTCCTTGGCGAAGGTGGCGATCTTGCCGAGGATGGGGAGGTACTGGTTGGAGACCTCGATGGGCGGCGCCACGATCATGAAGAAGTGGTGCACCGGCTTGCCGTCCACCGCGTCCCAGGGCAGCCCCTCGGGATGGAAGCCGTAGGCCAGCCGGACCCGGTTGACCACCAGGGAGCGCCCGTGGGGGATCGAGATGCCGCGGCCGACGCCGGTGGAGCCGAGCTCCTCGCGGCGGGTGAGGATGCGGAGCAGGGTGTCGCGCGAGCGCGGGTCGAGGCCCAGGAGGCCGACGAGCGCGGGGAGGGCCTCGGCGCGGGAGGCCGCCTGGAGCGGGAGCGCGATGGCGCTGGGCTCGTAGAAGTCGCGGAGGTGCATGGCGGGGGGAAGATTACCGGTCTCCGGGGTTCGCTGTAAAGGACGGTTCGGGGGTCGGGTCCGTTGCTGCCGCCGGGGGCCGGAAGTAGAATTCCCCGATGCGGTTACCCTACTTCGACAGTTCCATTCCCGCCCTGATCCTGGCCCCCATGGCCGGGGTCTCGGAGGCCCCCTTCCGGCAGATCTGCCGGGGGATGGGGGCCGACGTGGTGCTGTCGGAGTTCCTGAGCTCGGAGGCGCTCCGCCGCCGGATCAAGAACACCCTCGAGGGGGCCGAGTTCGAGGAGTGCGAGCGGCCGATCGGCATCCAGATCTACGGAGCCGACCCGAACGCCATGGCCGAGGCCACGGCCATCATCACGGAACATTATCGGCCGGAGTTCATCGACATCAACTTCGGCTGCCCGGTGAAGAAGGTGGTGCAGCGGAACGGCGGGTCGGGGTGCCTCCGGGACATGGAACTGGTGGCGCAGATCATCCGCGCCTGCGTGAAGGCGACGCACCTGCCGGTGACGGTGAAGACCCGGAGCGGCTGGAACGACCTGATGCGCGACCCGGTGGGCATCGCGCGGCGGATGCAGGATGCGGGGGCCACGGCGTTCACGCTGCACGCGCGCACCCGGACGCAGATGTTCAGCGGCAAGGCCAACTGGGACGAGATCGCGCAGGTGGTGGAGGCGCTCGACATCCCGGTGATCGGCAACGGCGATGTGGTGACGGCCGACGACGTGGTGCGCATGGCGCAGCACACCGGGTGCGCGGGCGTGATGATCGGCCGGGGCGCCTTCGGGAATCCGTGGCTCTTCCGCGATGCGCAGGCGCTGCTCCGGGGCGAGCCGCGCCCGGCGCCGCCCGCGCCGGCGGAGCGCTTCCAGGTGGCGCTCGAGCACGCGCGCCTCGCCACCCGGCTGCAGGGCGACAGCCGGAAGACGGTGGTGGAGTTCCGGAAGCACTTCGGCTGGTACACCAAGGGGATGCACGGGGCCAGCGACCTGCGCCAGAAGCTCTTCCAGGTGGAGAGCATGGCGGCGGCGGAGCAGATCTTCGGGGACTACCTGGCGTCGCACGGCGCCGCGGCCGGGGTGGCGTGACGCCGGAGCAGCTGGGCCGCCTCCTCGACGAGGTGGCGCGCGGTGCCCTCGACCCCCAGAGTGCGCTCGAGCGGCTGCGGCACTTTCCCACCGAGCAGCTGCCCTTTGCGCAGCTGGACCATCACCGGGCCCTCCGGCAGGGGACGCCGGAGGTGGTGTTCTGCCAGGGGAAGACGGTGGAGCAGGTGGTGGCCATCTGCGAGCGGCTGGACGCGGCGGGTGGCGGGTTCTTCGGGACGCGGGCGTCCGAGGCGCAGGCGGAGGCGCTCGTGGCGCACTTCCCCGGCATGCGCTGGAACCCGCTCGGGCGCACGGTGCTGCTCAAGCGCGGCACGCCCGCGGCCCCGCCGGGGACGGTGCTCATTGCCTGTGCGGGGACGAGCGACCTGCCGGTGGCGGAGGAGGCGGCCGACACCGCGGATGCCCTGGGGCTCGGCGTGGCGCGGCTCTCCGACGTGGGCGTCGCCGGCATCCATCGGCTGCTCAATTCGGGGGAGGCGCTGCGGTCGGCGGATGTGCTGATCGTGGTGGCGGGGATGGAGGGCGCGCTGCCGAGCGTGGTGGGCGGGCTGGTGGACAAGCCGGTCATCGCGGTGCCGACGAGCGTGGGATATGGCGCCTCGTTCGGCGGGCTGGCGGCGCTGCTGGCCATGCTCAACTCGTGTGCGGCGGGCGTCACGGTGGTGAACATCGACAATGGCTTTGGCGCCGCGATGGCCGCGGGCCGCATTCTCCGGTCGTAACTCGGGGTTCCCGCCGGCCTGGCCGCCGCGGGTGCGCCGAGCCCCCAACCCGGGAGCTCCGTGCTCCGAACCGTCTTCAAGTCGGCGACGTCCGCCTTCACCTGGCTCGACCTGGTGGAGCCGACGCGCGCGGACATGGACCAGGTGGCGCGCGACTACGGCCTCACGCCGACGGCCGTGGCCGACTGCCTGGACCCCGAGCACCTGCCCAAGTTCGAGCGGTTCAACGGCTCGTCGTTCGTGATCCTGCGCGGGCACGACGAGCTGGCGGCGGACGACGCGGACACGATCCAGGCCTTCACCCGGAAGGTGGCGCTCTTCTGGTCGAAGGATTTCCTGATCACCATCCACCGGAAGGACCAGCCGTACCTGACGGGCCTGATGGACGAGTGGGCCCGGGAAAAAGGTGCGGCCACCAACGGGGACCCGCTGCCCCAGCTGCTCGCCGACCTGGCCAACGCGGTGATCTTCTCCTACGAGATGCCGCTGGTGAAGGCGGAGGAGCGGCTCGACGGGTACGAGCACTCGCTGTTCACCGAGCACGACGTGGCGCGGATGCTCTCCGACCTGTACCTGATCAAGCGGCAGGTGGGGCTGGCCAAGCGGCTGCTGTGGCGCACGCTCAGCGTCACGTCGCGGCTCGGGCTCGGGCTCGAGGGGAAGACGGCGGGGCTGGGGCAGGACCTGCGGGAGAACGCCGAGAGCATGCACTTCTACGCCGACGAGCTGCTCGAGGACGTGACCAACCTGCTCAACATGCAGCTGCAGCTGGCGGCGCACCGCACCAATGAGGTGGTGCAGGTGCTCACCATCTTCTCGGCGTTCTTCCTGCCGCTCACGTTCATCGTGGGCGTGTACGGCATGAACTTCACGCACATGCCGGAGCTCCCCGAGCCCTGGGGGTACCCGGCGGTGTGGGGCGTGATGATCGCGGTGTGCGTGGGCATCTATGTCTGGTTCCGGCGCCGGAGGTGGCTGTGAGCGCACTCGGGTGGCTCGTGGGCGGGATGGCGGCGGGCGCCGCGGGGGCCCTCATCTGGCGCCGGCGGCCCGACGACCCGGCCCCGCACGTGGGGGTGGACCCGGCGCTGGTGCCGCAGCCGGCGCTCCGCTGGCTGCGTGAGGCGCGGCGCGCCACGGCGCTCTGGCTCTCCGAGGGGCCCGTCACCGACGGGCAGGCGGGGCGGTGGCACCGGGTGCTGGCCGACCGCGCGCCGGCCGCGGCCCTCGCGTCGGCGGAGGCACGGCTGGCCACCTTCCGGCTGCAGGGGGCCACGGGGGCGGAGCGGCTCGATGCCGGCACGCTGATCTACGCCTCGGCGAGCGGCCTGTCCGCCGGGATGCTGCTCCCCGAAAGCGCGGAGCCGGCCGCGCTCAAGGGGGCCGCCGAAGACCTGGTGGCGCTGCTCGACGGGCTGGCGCGGCGGCCGCTCCTTGACCTGACCAGCGATGAGGGGCCGGTCGAGTCGCTCGGGAGCATCGGGCTCCGGCTGGCGTACCAGCTGGAGCGGATCCTCAATGCCGAAGTGATCGTGGCGGTGACGCTGTCGGGGCAGGTGAAGGTGGTGGGGACTTCGGGGCGCGCCGACCGGCGCCTGCTCGAGAGCAACGCCCAGCCGGGGAGCCCCATTCACCAGGTGGCCACCGGCGAGGTGCCGTCGCTCACGTCCATCGCCGACCCGCTGGGCGGCATCGTGCACGACCGGCGCACCCACTTCACGCCGGCCATCATCTGGCCCATCACGTACCAGGACGAGGCGCTCGGTGCGGTGACGTTCTGGACCGACGAGAACGCGGCGCCGATCGGGCCGGTGATCGCGGAGGTGCACGAGGCGCTCCGGAACGCGGGGCCGCGGATCGTCCGGGCGCGGAAGTTCGAGGAGCTGGGGAACGCGGCGCTCACCGACCCGCTCACCGGCCTCAAGAACCGCCGCGGGCTCGACGAGGCGATGCACCGGGCCGGGGTCACCAGCGGGACGCTGATCTACGCCGACCTCGACAAGTTCAAGCTGCTCAACGACACGCTGGGCCATCACGCGGGCGATGCAGCGCTGGTGCACTTCTCCCGGCTGGTGCACGACCAGATCCGCGGCGGCGACACGGCGGCCCGGATCGGCGGCGAGGAGTTTGCGATCTGGCTGCCGGGGGCGCCGCTCATCTATGGCGCGAAGGCGGCGGACCGCATCCGCATCAAGCTCGGCACCACGCCGTGGGACTGGCAGGGGCGCACCTGGCCGCTCAGCTGCAGCTTCGGGGTGGCGTCGCTGCCCGACACCTCGCGCAGCATCGACAACCTGCCGGCGCAGGCGGACTCGGCGCTCTACGAGGCGAAGCAGGGGGGGCGGAACCGGGTGGAGACGGCGAGGGCGCTGACGTAGGAGGCGTCGCCGAAGGCGGTGCCGAGGCTGGCGCCTGCGCGCTCAACGCAGAGGCGCAGAGGGGCGCGGAGGGGCGCAGAGGAGTGCGCGTGCATGGTGGGCTCACCGCGGGGTGGGCCCGTTGTGTTTTGTGGGTGTCAGTTGCGGTCCGGCACCGCGCTCCGATGTCCGCAGCCACATCACAAACTACCGAGCCCGGGATGGGCAACG
>JBGAOL010000079.1:0-1431 GCA_044221825.1 Gemmatimonadales bacterium | reverse complement strand
CACATCACAAGCCACCGAGCCCGGGATGGGCAGCGTGCCATCCCGGGCTCAATCCCTCCGCGTTCCTCTGCGCCCTCAGCGCCTCTGCGTTGAGTCACACCGGCAGCCCGCCCGGGCAACGTCCACGGCGACGCCGTCAGCGCGCCGAGCGGTACTGGAGTTCCTGATAGCGTCGCACCAGGTCGAGGAACTCGTGCCGGAAGCCCTCGGTGTCCTCGCCCGCGGCGGCGGTGGCACGTTCGAGGAGCGACTCGGCGGACGCCTGCCCGCGGAACTGCGAGTTCCGGAGCAGGAGGCCGAACTCGGCCACCGCGGAGGCCCAGCGGAAGTTGGGGCCCGGCCGCGCGGACGGGGCGGGGGCGCGGAACACCGTCGAGAGGAGGATGCTCCGCTCCCCGCGCGGCCGCTTGTAGCGGAGGTCCAGCGTGAGCCACTCGCCACCGGCGCGGGCGCGCGGGGTGAGGCCGGCGTTCTGGTAGCGGAGGGTGCCGCCGGCCGCCACCTCGCGGGTGCCCGCGGGAATGATCTCGTAGAGGGCCGTCACGGTGTGGCCGGCGCCGAGTTCGCCCGCGTCCCTGGTGTCGTCGTTGAAGTCCTCGCGGGCGAGGAGGCGGTTTTCGTAGCCCACCAGGCGATAACCGGCGACGGTGGCGGGGTTGAACTCGAGCTGCAGCTTCACGTCCTTGGCCACGGCGTGGAGGGTGCCGCCGAACTGCTGCACGAACACCCGGCGCGCCTCCTGGTAGCCGTCGATGTAGGCGTACTGGCCGTTGCCCTTGTCGGCGAGCATCTCCATCCGGTCGTCCTTGAGGTTCCCGGTGCCGAAGCCGAGGACGGTGAGGAAGGTGCCCTGGCTGCGGTACTCCTCGATCATGCGGAGGAGGTCGCTCTCGCTGGTGGCGCCGACGTTGAAGTCGCCGTCGGTGGCCAGGATGACGCGATTGTTGCCGCGGGGCGAGTAGTTCTCCCGCGCGATCCGGTAGGCCAGCGCGATGCCGGCGCCGCCGGCCGTGGAGCCGCCGGCCTCGAGCCGGTCAATGGCCGCGAGGATCGTGGCCTTCTCCCGGCCGGAGGTGGAGGGGAGCACCAGCCCGGCCGCGCCGGCATAGACCACGATGGCGACGCGGTCCTCGGGCCGCAGCTGCTCCACCAGCATCCGGAAGGCGCGCTGGACCAGCGGCAGCTTGTCGGGCTCGTCCATGGAGCCGCTGACGTCGATGAGGAACACGAGGTTGCTCGGCGGCAGGGCGCGTGGCGCCATGCGCCGGGCCTGGAGGCCCACCAGCAGCAGCTGGTGCTCCGGGTTCCAGGGGGCGGGCCCCGCCTCCATGCTCACGGCGAAGGGATGCTCGCCGGTGGGCTCGGCATAGCCGTAATCGAAGTAGTTGATCATCTCCTCGATGCGCACCGCGTCAGGCGGCGGCAGCATCC
>JBGAOL010000078.1:0-12650 GCA_044221825.1 Gemmatimonadales bacterium | reverse complement strand
GCGGCGACCATCGCCGAGGTGACCCGCCGCGCGCTGGCCGAGACGGGGCGGCTGCGCGCCGACATCCTGGTGGCGGGCGCCGCCGGCGCGGGGCGAGATGAGGAGAAGGAGGAGCTTCGTCAGGCGCTCCGCACCGAGTCGGTGGCGGAGCGGCTCCACGTCACGGGCGACACGGAGCTGGCGCTGGCCGCGGCCTTCGGCGAGAAGCCCGGCATCGTGGTCACGGCGGGCACCGGCAGCATGGCCATCGCGCGCGATCCGTTCGGCCGCCTGCACCGCTCCGGCGGCTACGGCTGGCAGATGGGCGACGAAGGCAGCGGCTACGCCATCGGCCGGGCGGCGCTCGGCGCGGTGGGCCGCGCGGCCGATGGACGGAGCCCCAGGACCGAGCTCTCCACGCTGCTCCTGGCCGCCACCCGGAGCGAGACGCTCGAGATGCTCATCCGCTGGGCCGCCGCCGCCGGGCCACCGGAAGTGGCGGCGCTCGCGCCGGCCGTCTTCACCGCCGCCCAGCAGGGCGACACGGTGGCCGCCGGCATCATCGACTACGGCGCCCGCGAACTAACCGCGCTGGTCCATCGCCTCCTTCCCGACTTCGGCGCCGACGTGCGCCAGCCCGTGGACGTGGCGCTCAACGGCGGGCTCCTCTTCGCCGAGGGGCCGCTTTACCGGCTGCTCACCACCAAGCTCGCCGAAGAACCGCGCTTGCGCCTCAGGTCCGAGCCGCTCGACCCGGCCACGGGGGCGATTCACCTGGCGGCAAGACTTCCCTGACGGAGCTCGGCGCTCGCGGGTTCACCGCAGAGGCGCGGAGGCGCGGAGGGCCGCAGAGGAACTGCACGTGAACAGCGGGGCTCGTCCTAAGACGAGCCCCGCTGTGTTACTGTGAGTGTTGATCTGGGTTCGGCACCGGTCCCCAAACGTGCTGCCGGGCCACCCTCAATTCACTGCACTTCCCGTGAGACAGACTCCCCTCTCCGAGCGCAGGTCACCGCGGCCCTCCGCGCCTCCGCGCCTCTGCGGTAATCCCGCTCGACACCGCCCCCCCAGCGCCGGCGCGCCCTCAGCAGCTCGCGAACACCACGTAGTGCAGCAGCGCCGCCGCCGCGGCCACGCCCGCGAGCGGGATCCAGAGCAGCTTGAACGGCGCCGGCCCGTTCGGGTTCCGGAGCCGGCTGTGGAACGCGCCGTAGAGGAAGTAGATGACGAGCCCCGCCAGCAGCCACCAGCTGAACCGCCGCCAGGTGATGCAGGGGAGCTGGTACATCAGGTAGAAACAGGCCACCACCGACACCAGCGGCGTGAACGGCACCCACGGCACCCGGAAGGGCCGCGGACGCTCCGGCTCCTTGTAGCGGAGCACGATGACGCCAACCGACACCAGCACGAAGGCGAACAGCGTCCCGATGTTGGTCAGGTCCACCACCTCGGCGATGTTGGCCGTGGCCGCGAAAGTGGCCACGAAGAGGCCGGTGAGGATGGTGCCGACGTACGGGGTCTTGAACTTGGGGTGCAGCTTGGCCAGGAACGGCGGCAGCAGCCCGTCCCGCGACATGGACATGAAGATGCGCGGCTTCCCCAGCTGGAACACCAGCAGCACGCTGAACATGGCGATCACCGCGCCGAGCGCGATGATGAACCGCGACACGTTGAGCAGCACCGGGCTCCCGCCCGAGTGCTCCAGCGCCGTGAGCATCGGCTCGGCCGTGCCGAGCATCTTCCAGGGCGCGATACCGGTCATCACCGCCGACAGCGCGATGTAGAGCACCGTGCAGATGACCAGGCTCATGATGATGCCGAACGGCATGTCCTTCGCCGGGTCCTTGGCCTCCTCCGCCGCGGTGCTCACCCGCGTCGAACCGATGTCCTCGAAGAAGATGATCGCGGCGCCGGCCCCGATACCGGCGAAGCCGTTCGGCATGAAGCCGCCCTGTGCCGGGTCGGTCCAGTTGGACGGCTTGATGAGGAACACGCCCACCGCGATGAAGAACAGGATCAGGCCCACCTTGAGCAGCACCATCACGTTGTTGGAGTCGGCCGACTCCTTGACGCCGATCACCAGCACCACCGTGATCGCCATGACGGCGAGGAAGGCGGGGAGGTTGAAGATCAGGGGGAGGCTGCCGAGGTGCGGGGCGGTGGTGATCGCGGAGGCGAGGTACTGCGCGCCGGCGTCGGTGGCCCCTGCTGCCACCGCCGCCGCGGCATCGCTCGCGGAGCGGAAGTCGGTGGCGAGCCAGGCGGGCAGGTGCACCAAAGTACTCGATGAGTTCACGGAAGTGCCCGGACCAGCCGATGGCCACGCCGATGTTGCCCACCGCGTACTCGATGATCAGGTCCCACCCGATGATCCACGCCACGAACTCGCCGAGCGAGGCATAGGCGTACGTGTAGGCGGAGCCCGCGATCGGCACCATGGCCGCGAACTCGGCGTAGCACAGCGCCGCGAAGCCGCAGGCCACCGCCGTGAGCACGAACGAGAGGATGATGGCGGGCCCGGCGCCGGGCCGGTACGCATCACCCACGATGGCGGTGCCCGTAGTGGCGAAGATGCCGGCGCCGATGGTGGCGCCGACGCCGAGCGCGGTGAGGTGCCACTTGGTCAGGGAGCGCTTGAGGCCGCCGCGCTCGGCGATGTCCTGCTCGCAGTCGGCAACCGACTTGCGGGTGAAGAGGCCGTGCATTGAGTCCGGGGGTGGTCGGGGAGGAGGGACCGGAACCGGTCAGTACGTGATGGTCTGGACGTACGTGCTGGCGATCGGCGCGCCGTCGGGGCCGAGCGCGGGGTGGAAGCGATAGTTGAGCATGGTCTCGCGGAGCTGGCGGCGGAACTTCCCGTCACTGATCTCGGGATCGAAGCTCACCCGTTCCACCGAGCCGGTGGTGTTCACCGCAAAGGTCACGCGGATCTCGACGCCCCGGTAGCTCTTGGGCACGTCGTCCACGGTCGGGATGGCTTGAAACCTGGGGCGCGCGGGGCGGCCGCGTCCGGCGCTGCCGCTGTCCCCCGTGCCGGGCCCACTCCCCGTGCCGATCCCCGGCCCGATCCCGCCACCAATCCCGCCACCCGCCCCACCGCCTGCCCCGGACCGCTCCCCGGCCCCGCAGTACCGCTCTGGGCGGCCGCGGGGACGGGCTGGGCACTCGACGGCGCCGGCGTCACGGGCTCCGCCGGTGGGCGGCGGCGGGACGACGGGAGGGGATCAGGAACCGGGGCGGGGACCACCGGCACCGGCGGCGGCGTCCGCTCGGGCGGCGGTGTCACGGCCACCTCGGCGCGAGGCGTGGCGGCCGGCGCGGGGAGCGAAATATACGCCTCGCGCGAGGCCCCGCCACCACCGCCGCCGCCCCCGCCCGCCCGGCGCCCGTCGAGCCGGCCGGGATCGAGGACCCGCGCAAAGTCGTGCCGCAACTGCACCAGCAGCAGCGCCACGAGCCCCAGGTGCGCCAGCGCCGAGAGCACGAGCCCGAGCCGCCCCCGGCGCACGGGGGCCTGGACGCCGAAGGCGTAGCGGGTGGGATCGGGGCGGCGCATGGCTCGGAGAAAGGTGGCACCATCAGGGTGCCCGACGGGAGACGCCCGCGGGGACCGGAAACCGCACCCCCGGACGCGACGCGGGGGACGTGGGTTTCCCCGCGTCCCCGGCCCGCCAATGATCCTTCCGCCGTCGTAGGCGGCGCGCCCTAGGCCGCGCTTACGAGGTGGAAGGGATGATCAGGGGTTCGCAGGCGACCCCTTCTCCGCGGGCGTGAAGCCGATGACCTGCACCCCGGCCCCGCGCGCCACGTCCATCGCGTCGATCACTTCCTGGTACTTCCGCATCGGCGCGCTCTTGATGAACAGGAGCTTGGCCGGCCGGGTGTCGAAGATGGCGTGCACCTGCGTGTCCAGCTGGTCGAAGGGCACCGGCTGGGTGTTGATGGCGTAGCCCCCGTCGGCCGTGAGCTCGAGCACGATCTGGTTGCTGGCCGCCGCCGGCTTGGCCGCCGCGGTCTCCTGCGGCGGCACCTGGATGTCGAGCGCCATGCGGGCGAGCGGCTGGGACACCATGAAGATGATGAGCATCACCAGCATGATGTCGATCATCGGGATGACGTTGGGCTCCGAGTTGACTTCGCCCGGACCCGCGCTTCCTCCGCCGGCCATGTCAGTTCTCCTCGCTGGCGGCGTCGAACAGCCCGCCGCTGACCTTGGGCTCGGTGATGGCCGCCATCACGCGGACGCCCGAGCGACGCGCCATCTCCACGGCCGCCTGGATCCGGCCGAACTCCAGGTCGTTGTCGGCCTTGAAGTAGATGATCTTGTCCTCGCTGCGCGCGGCGTACATCGCCTTGAGCTGCTCCTCGAGCACCACCGGGTCCACCGGCCCCTTGCCGTCCAGGAAGTACTGGCCGTTGGCGTCGATGCCGAGGATGATCTCGTTCTCCCCCTCGGGGCGGCTGTCGAGGTTCTTGCCCTTCGGCATCGTCGCCTTGAAGCCGGCGGCGATGAGGGGCGTCACGATCATGAAAATGATGAGCAGCACGAGCATGATGTCGATCATCGGGATGACGTTCGGCTCAGCCTTGACGCTGCTCCGTCCGGCATTACCCGCTGACATGCCCATGGCCGGTCACCGCCTTCTGGGCCTGGAATTCCTTGGTGAAGATCGAGCGCCCGAACTCGCTCCCCACGCTCTTGATGAGGTAGTCGATGAGCTCCTTGGAGGAGTAGGTCATCTCCACCGTCAGGTTCTCGATCTTGGTGGTGAAGTAGTTGTAGAACCACACCGCCGGGATCGCGACCATGAGGCCGAAGGCCGTGGTGATGAGCGCCTCGGCGATACCGGCCGAGATGCCCGCCAGGCCGCCCGACGCACCGGCCGCCGCCATGCCCGTGAACGCCGTCACGATACCCATCGTGGTGCCGAGGAGGCCGACGAACGGCGCCGTGGCGCCCACCGTGGCCATCACCGACATGCCGCGCCGGAACTCGGCCAGCGTGATCAGCATCTGGCGCTCCACCGCGCGCTCCGCCGAGTTGATGTCGGCCGAGGTGATGGTGGCGCGGTCCTGGATGAGGGTCTTCACCTCGCCGAGCGCGCCGCCGAGCACGCGGGCGATGTGGCTGGCCTGGTTCTTCTCGGCCAGGGCGATGGCCTTCTCGAGGTTCTCTTCCTGGATGGCGCGGCTGAACTCCGGCGCGAACTTCCGCGTGGCCTTCTGGCTCTTGGCGATGTAGATCGCCTTGGCGATGGCCACCGACAGCGACCACAGCGACATGACCGCCATGATCACGATGACGCCGCGGGCGAACATGCCCGCCGCATCCCACAGCTTCATGATATCAATACCGTGTTGCATGACTGAACCGTCCTCAGGAGGATGGGGATGACGCTCAGGTAGCGAGCTTGAATGCGACCGCCTGCTGGACCAGCACGCGGACCGGGTTGCCGCGGGAACTGCCCGGCTTGAAGGTGCAGGCGGCGCTCGTCATGACGCGCTTGGCCGGCTCCTCGAAGGCCTTGTGGCTCGACGACGACACCTTGATGGACGAGGCGTCCACCCGGCCGTCGGTGTTGACGATGAACTGCAGCACCACGCGGCCGGCGATGCCCGCCGACTTCATCACCGCGGGGTAGTTCTTGTTGAGCTCCTCGATGCAGGCGGCGCCGGTGGCCACCGTCGGCGGCTCCTCCACCTCGGCCTGCAGGAAGACCTCGCCCTCGATGGTGGGGACCGGGCCCGTGCCCCCGACGATGCCGGTGGCGATGCCGCCCTCGACGCCCTTGCCCGTGAAGTCGCGCGGGTCGAAGCGCTCGTTCAGGTTCACCGGGGGGATCTCCGTCGGGATGTTGTCCGGCGGCGTGATCACCTGGAAGCCCTGCGGCGGCGGGTTGGCGCTCACCACCACGTTCTCGGGCGGCGGCTCCGGCGGCGGGGGCGGGGCCTCGGGCGGCTTCAGGAAGACCATCGTCGTGTCCTGGACGATCTCCTTGACCACCTGCGCCGCACTCCTCGTCGCCTGGATGGCCCCAAGGATGATGCCGACGTGCACAGCCATGGACACGATGGTCTGGCTGAGCGGCGGCTTCGCCTTGCGGTTGGATTCGATCAGGTTCTCGAACACGGGGGGTGCCCTCCAGGGGGTAGGTACGGAGGGAGAAGCTACCGGTGGCGCATTGCACCGCAACCAGCCCCAGATGACAAATCGTTAACAGCGGGATTAGGTGTGCCTGGCGCCGCTCAGGCCGTGGGCGGGCCCTCCCCTTCGGGAGAGGAGAGGCTCGGCCCCGCGGCGGACGGGGCCGCCTCATCGAAGGGCGGGACCGGCGTGCCGCGCACCTCGCCGCTCCCTGCCTTGGGAAGCGTCACGGTGAAGACGGTGCCCCGCCCCAGCCGGCTCTGCACCGTGATGGTGCCGCCGTGCGCCTCCGCCACCCAGCGGGTGATGGCGAGGCCCAGCCCCGTGCCGGGCCGCGCGCCGGTCCGGGAGCGCACATGGTCCACCCGGTAGAAGCGGTCGAAGATGTGCGGGAGGTCGGCGGCGGGCATGCCGATGCCGTTGTCGCCCACCACGATGGCGGCGGTGTCGCCGCGGTCCACCAGGCCCAGGCTCACCTTCCCCTTGGGCGGCGTGAACTTGATGGCGTTGGTCACCAGGTTGAGCAGCAGCTGGCGGATGCGGCTCCGGTCCACCGGCACCATCACCGGGTAGTGCGGCAGCTCGAGCCGCACGGCGATCTCGCCCTCCTCGCCGAGGATGCCGGCGGTCTCGCCGGCTTCACTGACGAGGTCGCGGAGGTCGAGCGGCTGCACCGAGAGCACCACCTGGCCCTCGTCGGCGCGGGCCAGGGTGAGGAGGTTCTCCACCATCTCGCTCATGCGGTGGATCTCCTCGAGCACCTCCTCGAGCGAGCGGAGCGCCGCCGTGGGCGTGCGCGGGTTCCGCATGGCGCGCTCCACGCCGGCGCGGAGCACCATGAGCGGCGTCTTGAGCTCGTGGCTGGCGTCGGCGGTGAAGCGGCGCAGGCTCGCGAAGCTCTCCTCGAGCCGCGCCAGCATCCGGTTCATGGTGCCGGCCAGGCGGGCCAGCTCGTCGGCCTGGCCGGGGATGGCGAGGCGGCGGTGCAGGCTCTTGCCGTCGGTGATGGCCTCGAGCTCGTCCACCATCCCCTCGAGGGGGCGAAGGCTCCGGTCCGAGAGCACGTACCCGAGGCCGACGCCGCCGAAGAGGATGAGCGGGGCGATCACCAGCATGGCCTGCAGCAGCTCGCCCGGGCCGAAGGGGACGGCGTCACTCGGGCTGGCCACCAGGATGCTGCCGGGGCGGTCCCAGATGCCGGGCAGCGGCACGCGCGCGTATCGCAAGCGGGCGCCGGTGCCGGCAATCGTGGCGTCGCCGCCGTTCGGGGCATCGTGGATGATGCCGCGGTAGGCACTCGAGAGCGCGGGGACGCTGAAGACCTTGGCCGCGGCGTTCCGGTAGAACGGCTGGCTGTCGGGGTCGAAGACGATGACGTAGTCGCGGATGCCGTCCAGGTAGCCGCCCACCGCGTTGATGGCGAGCGTCGGCGCCTCGCCGGGGGCGAGGGTGCGGCCCAGCTGGCGCCGGAACACCACGAAGTACTGCGCGGCGAGGTTGCCCTCGAGGACCAGGCGCTGGTCGATCTCGGTGCGCGCCGAGCGCTGCCGCTCGAAGTAGAGCGCGGCCCCGAAGGCCGCCACCGCGATGAGGAGCGCGACGGCGTACCAGACCGTGAGCCGCCGGCGGATGGAGGCCACGGCCGCCGCCTAGGCCCGGATCACGTAGCCGACCCCGCGCACCGTGTGGATCAGCTTGGGCAGGTCGCCGTGGTCCACCTTCTTGCGGAGGCGGTTGATCACCACGTCCACGATGTTGGTGCCGGGGTCGAAGTGGTAATCCCAGGCGTACTCGGTGATGAGCGTCCGGCTCATCACCCGCCCCTCGTGGCGCATCAGGTACTCGAGGACGGCGTACTCCTTGGGCGTCAGGTCCAGCCGCTTGCCGGCCCGGGTCACCTCGCGGGTGCCGTGGTCCAGCTCGAGGTCGGCCACCCGGAGGGCGCGCGGCGCGATCTGCTTGGGTCGGCGCCCCAGCGCCTCGACCCGCGCCAGCAGCTCCTCGAAGGAGAAGGGCTTGGTGACGTAGTCGTCGGCGCCGGCGCGGAGGGCCTGCACCTTGAAGTCCACCGCGTCCTGCGCGGTGAGCACCAGGATGGGGGTGGTGTTGCCGCGGTCGCGCAGGGTGCGGAGGACCTCGAAGCCGGTCATGCCGGGCAGCCGGAGGTCCAGCACCATGAGGTCGTAGTTGCCCTGGGAGGCGGCCTGCAGCGCCTCGGTGCCGTCGGCCACGAGGTCGGCCTGGAACCCCTGCTCCTGCAGGCCGCGCAGCACGTACTGGCCGACGGTGCGGTCGTCCTCCACGACGAGGATCTTCATCCCGGCGCCCCCGCGGCGCGCTCCGTCACCGGCAGGAACACCCGGAACAGCGCCCCGCGCCCGGTGGTGCTCTCCGCCTCGATCCGCCCGCCGTGCTCCGCCACGATGCCATAGCAGATGGACAGGCCGAGGCCGGTGCCGCGGCCCGGTGGCTTGGTGGTGTAGAAGGGCTCGAAGATCTTGGGCAGCTCGTTGCGCGGGATGCCGGCGCCGGTGTCCTCGATCTCCACCTCGATCTCGTCGGCGTGCACCGTGCCGGCGTGGCACTGCACCGTGAGCGCCCCGCCCTGCTCCATGGCGTCGAGCGCGTTCAGCATGATGGCCATGAACACCTGGATCAGCTGCTCCGCGTTGGCGCGCACCATCGGCAGGTCCTCGGCCAGCGACTTGCGCACCTCGATCTTCTTGAAGCGCTCGTGGTGCTTGAGCAGGAACAGGGTGTCCTCGAGGATGGTGGCCACGTTCACCGGCCCCTTGGCCTTGCCCTTGGGGCGGCTGAAGTCCAGCAGGCCGTCCACGATCCCCTCGCAGCGCTGCACTTCCTTGTCGATGATCTGCAGGTACTCGAGCATCCCGGGCTGGGCGGGGCCGGGGACGTCGTCGCTCACCCGGCCCTCGAGCGCGGCCACGCAGGCCCCGATGGTGGCCAGCGGGTTGTTGATCTCGTGCATGATGCCGGCCGCCAGCTGGCCGATGGCCGCCAGCTTTTCCGACTGCAGGATCCGCTGCTGCGCCACGTGGGTGTCGGTGACGTCCTCGCCGATGGTGATCACGTGGGTGATCGTCTCGCCGTCCTGGCGCATGGGGATCTTGCTGATGCGGTAGTACTTGGTCTCGGTGCTCCCCTGCACCTCGAGCTCCATCTGCGTGGCCTCGCCGGTGGCGAAGACCTGGTCGAACTCCTCCCGCAGCTGGCCGGCCGGCTGGCGCGTCAACACCTCGAAGACCGGGCGGCCCACCACCTCGTCGCGGCGGAGGCCCTGGGTGCCCATCTCGCGCTTGCGGTTCCAGATCTGGATGCGGTACTCCCGGTCCACCACGTAGAGGCCCACCGGGAGGCAGTCGATGACCAGCGTGATGAACCGCCGCTGCTCCTCGATCTCGCGCGAGCGCAGCGCCACCTCGTAGGCCAGGTCTTCCGACAGCTCGATGCTCGCCAGGTAGGGCGCCAGCAGGTCGGCGATGATCGGCAGCACCCGCTCCGTGTCCGTGGCGGGCACGGGCGTGAGTTCCAGGACGCCGAGGCGCTCGCCCTCGTGGAGGAGGGGGATGCGGAGCGTCTCCGGGCCCGCGTCCGGGATCACGGCAAAGGAGCGGCTGGTGCGATGCTTGCCCTGCGGCGGCGGGACGGTGATGGCGCGGAGCGTGGTGGCGTTGGGCTCGCGCAGCCACAGCTGCACCAGCGATGACCCGAGGCGCTCCCGGAGCACCCCGGCCACCGTGGCCAGCGTTTCCTCGGGCGTGAGGCCGGTGTTGAGCAGCCGGGCCACCTGCCCGACCAGCGCGAGTCCCGGACCGGTCCGGTCGCTGTCTGCGGTCATGCGGGGAGGACAAACCTTTCGTCTGGGGCCGGGCCGATCCCGCGCCCCGATTGTGAGATAGCGCCCCCCGGCCCGAAAGGCCAGCGGGGGGCGGTCGTCACCGCCGGGACCAGGCCCCGAGGAGCCCGAGGCCAAGGAGCCCGAGCCCGAAGGGGAGCGACCCGAGCGCCATTGGCCGGAGCAAGCCGGCGGCGGTCCCGGCCCCCCGGGGCACCCGGAGCAGCAGGCTGCCCTGGGTACGGGGCGTCGCCGCCACCACGGACGCGCCTTCAGCGTCCCAGATGACGGGCTGGTCGGCGCCCTCGGCCCCGCGCCGGGGCTCCACCTCGAGGTCGAGCGCCAGCGTGGGCAGTTCGGCCTGGCGCACCTGGGGCGCGGTGGCGGCCACCTCGATCAGCTGGCGCACCGTGATGAGTCGCGCCTGTACCGCGGCGTGGCTGGTCGAGTCCACGATGCGCGCCAGGTCGAGCGCCAGCACCAGCCCCGCCGCCGCCGAGAGCGCGAGCAGCACGCCGAGCCTCCGCCGGCCACCACCGATCACCACCACGCCGAGCGCCCCACCCGCCAGTCCGAGCGCCAGCAGCGAGAGCACGATGGCCTCGTGGGTGGGCAGCATGGGCTCCAGGGCGCCCCAGCTCGCCACCCAGCCGAGCGGCGCGCCATCGGCGGCACGAAACGCGGCGATGGCCACGCGCACCGTGTCCAGCTCCACGTAGGCCGGCGCGAGGCCCGTTTCCACCTGCACCCGCACCGAGTCCGGCAGCGGCAGCAGGCCGACCTCGTCCGGCACGAGCGGCGTGCCGCCGAGCACCAGCTGGAGCTGGCCCGGCCAGAAGGTGGCGCCGGCCAGGGCATTGGCGCCGGAGAGCAGGTGGGCCGGGTCGTAGCCACCGGTGACGCCCCAGGGCGTCGCCACGCGCAGGAAGGCGCCTGCGTGCTGCGCCAGCGCCACGTGCAGCGCGTCGACGGCCCGCCGCTCCTCGGCGAGCGGCGGGCGCCACAGCCCCGCAATCCCGGCGAGGCAACAGGTGAAGGAAATCAGCCCCCAGACGAGGGAGGCCGGACGGGAGGGCGGCATGCGCGGAGTAAACTGGCGCCGCCTCGGCAAAGGGCAAGGCCGCCTGCGGCATGGCGCGGGACCCCGGGCCACGCTACCCTACCCGGAACCCCGAGCCCCCGCCCCATGGTCCTGACTCCATTCATCAATGGCGCCCATCTCCCGCTCGCCGGGCGCGCCACCGATCCCGTCCTAGCCCCGTTCACCGGCCAGCCGGTGGCGGAGGTGGCCCAGGCCACCGCGGCCGACTTCGAGGCCGCCGTGGCCGCGGCCGAGGCCGGCTTCCGCGCCATGCGCGCCCTGCCCCGCCACGCGCGGCGGGACCTGCTGGTGCGGATCGCGGACTGCCTGACACGCGACCGCCAGGCGCTCGCCACCGAGCTGGCGGTGAGCTGCGGCAAGCCCATCACCCAGGCCCTCGGCGAGCTGGACCGTGCCATCCTCACCTTCTCGCTGGCCGCGGATGAGGCGCGCCGCTTCGGCGGCGAGGTGGTGCCGCTCGACGTGGACCCGCGCACGGTGAAGATGACCGGCATGGTGCACCGCTTCCCGGTGGGCCCCATCAGCGCCATCACGCCGTTCAACTTCCCGCTCAACCTGCTGGCCCATAAGGTGGCGCCGGCGCTGGCGGTGGGCACCAGCCTCGTGGTGAAGCCGCCGCCGCAGTGCCCGCAGCTGGCGTTCCGCCTGGGCGCCATCCTGGCCGAGTGCGGCGCGCCGGCAGGCGCGTACAACGTGCTCCACCTGCCCATCCCGCTCGCCGAGCGGCTGGCCACCGACCCGCGCTTCGCGATGCTCACCTTCACCGGGAGCCCGGTGGTGGGATGGCACCTCAAGAACGTGGCCGGCAAGAAGAAGGTGGCGCTCGAGCTCGGCGGCAACGCGGCCGCCGTGGTGCACGAGGACGTCCCGGACCTCGGCGCCGTGGCGCGGCGCCTGGCGGTGGGCGCGTACAGCTACGCGGGCCAGGTGTGCATCAAGGTGCAGCGCATCCTGGTGCACCAGCCGGTGTACCAGCGCTTCTGCGACGAGTTCGTGGCGGCGTCGGCGGCGCTGGCGTGTGGCGATCCGCTGGACCCGAAGACGGTGGTGGGCCCCATGATCGACCGCGGCGCCGCCGATCGCGTGGAGCAATGGACGCAGGAGGCGGTGGCTGCCGGGAGCGAGGGGCTGCTGGCCCCGCGGCGGAGCGGCAACGTCCTCACTCCCGGCATCCTGGCCCGGGTGCCGCGGGAGGCAAAGGTGTCGTGCAAGGAGGTCTTCGGACCCGTCACCATCGTGGCGCCCTACGCCGGCTTCGACGAGGCGCTGGCGCAGGTGAACGACAGCGACTTCGGCCTCCAGGCCGGTGTCTTCACGCAGGACGTGACGCGGATCTTCCAGGCCTTCCGCACCCTCGAGGTGGGCGGCGTCATCGCCAACGACTTCCCGACGCTCCGGGTGGACAACTACCCCTACGGTGGCGTGAAGGACTCAGGCTTCGGGCGGGAGGGCGTGCGCTACGCCATGGAGGAGATGAGCGAGCCGCGGATGCTCGTCATCAACCTCGGCTAGTCAGGCAAGCAGGAACTGCACCTCGTGCTCCCCCGCCAGCTCGAAGGCGGCGCGGG
>JBGAOL010000077.1:0-12662 GCA_044221825.1 Gemmatimonadales bacterium | reverse complement strand
AATGGCGATCCCCGTCCACGGGCCGCGCGCCAGGGTCCCCTCGAGCGAGCGGCGCCGGAGGTCGGCATGCGTGCCACCCTGCACGATGGGCCAGAGCGTCTGCGGGCTCGGCGCCGCGGCGCTCGGCACCCATGCCGGGTCGGGCGGTGGGCAGGTGGCGGCGAGCTCGGCGTGCGCCGCCTTGCAGCGGTCCAGCCACCGGAGGGTCCGCTCCATCCCCTCCTCGGCCAGCTCCCACGTGGCCTGGCCCGGCACCACGTGGTCGAAGACCATCGCCACGTCGGCGCCGAGGGCCCACTGGATGGCCATGGAGCTCTCGGGGGTGATGGTGCGCGTGGAGCCGTCGATGTGGCTGACGAACTCCACGCCCTCCTCCGAGATCTTCCGGAGCCCCTCCAGCGAGAACACCTGGAAGCCGCCCGAGTCGGTGAGCATCGGCCGGTCCCAGGTGGTGAACTTGTGCAGCCCGCCGAGCTGGCGGATCACCGCCTCGCCGGGACGGAGGCGGTGGTTGCCGAGGATGATCTGCGCGCCCGCGCGCCGCACCTCGCCCGGGTGGAGGCCGCGCACCGCGCCGTGGGTGCCCACCGGCATGAACGCCGGCGTCTCCACCGGCCCATGCGGCAGGTGCAGCAGGCCGGCGCGCGCCTCCCCTCGGTGGCGAGGAGCTCGTACTCGAACATCGGCTAGCCTCGCCTCACAGGATCACCATCGCATCCCCGTAGGAGTAGAACCGGTAGCGCGCCGCCACCGCGTGGCGGTACGCCGTCATGGCCGTGTCGTAGCCCGCGAACGCCGCCACCAGCATCACCAGCGTGGAGCGGGGCAGGTGGAAGTTGGTGAGCAGGTGGTCCACCACCTGGAACGGATAGCCCGGCGTGATCAGCAGCCGCGTGCCGCGCTCACCCGCGTGCACCAGCCCCCCGCCGGCCGCCGAGCTCTCGAGCGCCCGCACCACGGTTGTGCCCACGGCCCAGAGCTTCCGCCGCGCGCGCGGAGCGCCGCGATGGCCTCGGCGGTGGCGGCCGGGATGGCGTAGCGCTCCTCGTGCATCGGGTGCGTGGCCGGGTCCACCACCTCCACCGGCTTGAACGTCCCCGGTCCCACCTCGAGGTCCAGCGACACGATGGCCACGCCCTTGGCGCGGAGCGCGTCCAGGAGGGCGGGCGTGAAGTGCAGCCCGCCGTCGGCGCCGCCACGCTGCCCTCGCGCTCGGCGTACACCGTCTGGTAGCGCACCTCGTCCACGGCGGTGGGCGCGCGCTCGATGTACGGCGGCAGCGGCAGCCGCCCCGCCCGCGCAATGGCGTCCTCCGCCGTGATGCCGACGAAGCGCACCTCGCGGAACCCCTCGTCGAGCACCGCCACCGTCTCGATCTCGCCGCCGTCGATGGCGATCCGCTTCCCCGCCCGCAGCGCCGACCCCGGCTTCCCGATGGCGATCCACTTCCCGTCGGTGGACGGATGGATGAGCAGCACCTCCGCCGCCGCCCCGCTCGGCCGGGTGCCGAGGAAGCGGGCGTGGCGGACCCGCGTGGTGTTGAGCACCAGCAGGTCGCCGGGGGGGATGAGGTCCACGATGGCCGGGAAGCGCCGGTCCTCGAGCCCACCCCCGCGCCGCACCACCAGCAGCCGGCTCTCCCCCCGCTCGGCCACCGGCTCCTGCGCGATCAGGTCCTCCGGCAGGGCGTAGTCGAAGTCGTTGGTGGTGTAGGGCCATCATGGTCGGCTTGGGGCTGGTCGAGGGTTTTACCGCAGAGGCGCGGAGGCGCAGGCGGGTCGCAGAGAACTGCTGTTCGATGGGGGGCGCATCGCAAGGGTTTCGCGGACGGTCCCGGGTGTCCGGTCGGGTCTGGCACCGTTCCCTCCGTGCTTCGAGAACACGATGCGGCACTTACGCACCATCCGTGAGAAGATCTCTCCGCTCCGAGCGCATGCCCTCTGCGGCTCTCCCGCGCCGCCGACCCCTCGCACCGCAGGCGGGCCCGCTAGAAGATCGACCCCTGCGCCCCCGCCGGCGGCGTGATGCCGAAGCGGCGGTAGGCGTGCGGCGTGGCCACGCGCCCGCGCGGGGTGCGCTCCAGGAAGCCCTGCTGGATGAGGTAGGGCTCGTACACTTCCTCGATGGTGGCCGCATCCTCGCCGATGGCCACCGCCACCGTGTTGAGGCCCACGGGGCCGCCGCCGAACTTCTCGATGATGGTCGTGAGGAGCCGCGCGTCCATGTCGTCGAGCCCGAACTCGTCGACGTTGAGCCGCGCCAGGGCGTCCCGCGCCACCGGGCCGGTGATCTTCCCCTCGGCCTTCACCTGCGCGTAGTCGCGCACCCGGCGGAGCAGGCGGTTGGCCACCCGCGGCGTGCCGCGGCTCCGCTTGGCGATCTCCAGCGTGCCCTCGGCGTCCGCCGGCACGTTGAGCAGGCGCGCCGAGCGCACGATGATCTGCTCCAGGTCCTCGGCCGGGTAGAAGTGGAGCCGCTCCACCATGCCGAAGCGCGCCCGCATGGGCGGCGTCAGCAGCCCGAAGCGGGTGGTGGCACCGATCAGCGTGAAGCGCTCGATGGGCATGGTGATGGTCTGCGCGTTGGGCCCGTCGGCCAGGCGCACGTCCACCCGGTAGTCCTCCATCGCGGGATAGAGGAACTCCTCCAGCACCGGGCGCAGCCGGTGGATCTCGTCGATGAAGAGGATGTCGCCGGGGGCCAGCGTGGTGAGCAGGCTCACCAGGTCGCCCGGCTTCTCGAGAACGGGGCCGCTCGTGGTGCGGAGCGTCACGCCCATCTCCCGCGCCAGCAGCATGGCCAGCGTGGTCTTGCCCAGGCCCGGCGGCCCGAAGAAGAGCAGGTGGTCGAGCGGCTCCTTCCGGTGCTTCGCCGCGTCGATGGCGATCCGGAGCGAGGTCTTCACCTGCGCCTGCCCCACGAACTCCTCGAGGCGCCCCGGGCGGAGCGCCTGGTCGGCGCCCGTCTCCTCGGGGAGGGACTCGGGAGTGGTGATCTGGAGGCGGCTCGTCATCGGCGGGTCCGGGGCGCGCGGGGGCGCGGCCGGCTCAGTCCTGCAGGCGGGCGGTCCAGCGGACCGGGCGCTCGCTCGGTTCCACCACGTGCTTCGCGTGGCAGTGCACGCAGCGGTCCGCCACCCGCGCGGTGTCGGCGGCGACGAGGATGCGGTTGGTGCTGCCGCAGCGGGTGCAGAGCCACTCGGCGGTGGTGGCGGGGACGGTCACGGGACTCTCCTCGGGGTCTCTCTCTCGCAGGGGCGCGGCCCAAGGGCCGCGCTTCCGACACTTCCATGCAGCGATCAGCGCTTGCCCGCCAGCGACTGCAGGGCGGCGCGGACCACCGCGCCCGTGCCGGTGACGCCCTCGGCGAGCGCCCCGCGCACCGCGTCTTCCGCGGTGGCCGGCGGGTAGCCGAGCCGCACCAGCGCCTGCACCGCCTCGTCCGCGGGGCCGGCCGGGAGCGGCGGCCCGTCCGACGGCATTGCCACCAGCCGGTCCGCCAGCTCCACGGCCAGCTTCTCCGCCTTCTTCTTCCCGATCCCCGGCACCGACGCCAGCGTGGCCAGGTCGCGCTGCTGGATGCTCCGCACCGTCCGCTCCGCGCCGAGCGCCGAGAGCACGGCCAGCGCCAGCTTGGGCCCCACGCCGCTCGCGGAGAGCAGCCGCTGGAACACCGCCTTGTCGGCCGCCCGGTCGAAGCCGTACAGCGCCCAGCTGTCCTCCCGCACCACCAGCTCCGTCAGCAGGCTCACCGGCTGGCCCGCCGCGGGGATCCGCTCCAGCGTGCCGAGCGGCACCGTGACCGCGTACCCCACCCCGCCCGCCGTCTCGATGAGCAGCGTCTCGCCCTCGCGCTCGCGCAGGGTGCCGGTGATGGAGGCGATCATCGCGTCGCTTTCGTGGGGGCCGCCATCCCGCGCGTCTTCTGGTGCCGCGCGCCGAGCAGCCGGGTGAGCGCCACGGCCACGCCGTCGGCCGCGTCCGCCGGCTTCGGGGCGTCCTTGAGCCGGAGCAGCTGGGCCACCATGTAGCCCACCTGCGGCTTCTGCGCCGCGCCCTTGCCGGTCACCGCCTTCTTGATGACCGCCGGCGGGTACTCCGCGATCTCCACCCCCGCCTCCGCCCCCGCGAGCAGGATCACCCCGCGCGCATGGCCGAGGACCAGGGTGGTGCGGGCATTCTTGGCGTGGAAGGCTTCCTCGACGGCCAGCACGTCGGGCTGGTGCCGGGCGAGCAGCGCCGTGAGGTCCTCGTGCAGCTCGCGGAGCCGGAGCGGCAGCGGCGCGCCGCGCGTGGGCCGGATCACGCCGCACTCCACCAGCTGGAAGCCACCGAGCGGGCCCCGCTCCACCACGCCGTACCCGGTGGCGGCGGTGCCCGGGTCCACGCCGAGCACCTTCATCGGGGCGACCGCGTCAGGTGGCCTCCGCCAGCTCGCTCGCGTCGATGTCGAAGTTGGAGAAGACCTTCGAGACGTCGTCGAGGTCTTCCAGCGCCTCGACCAGCTTGAGGATCTGCTCGGCCTGCTTCCCCTCGAGCTTCACCGTGTTCTTCGGCACCTGCGCGATCTCGGCCGAGTCGATGGTGATCCCCTTGGCCTTGAGCGCCTCCTGCACGGCGTGGAAGGTGGGGATGGTGGTGCTGACGATGTACTGGTCGCCCTCGGGGGCGAAGTCCTCGGCGCCGGCGTCCAGGGCGGCCTCGAGGGTGGAGTCTTCCTTGTGCTTGCTGGCGTCGATGTAGATCTGGCCCTTGCGGTCGAACATCCAGGTGACCGAGTTGCTCGACCCGAGGTTGCCGCCGTTCCGGCTGAAGGCGTGGCGGATATCCGCCACGGTGCGGGTCGAGTTGTCGGTGGTCGCCTCGATGATGATGGCGGCGCCGCCCGGCCCGTAGCCCTCGTAGGTCACTTCCTCGTAGACGGTGCCCTCGAGCTCGCCGGTGCCCTTCTTGATGGCGCGCTCGATGTTGTCGCCCGGCATGTTGACGGCCTTGGCCGCGTCGATCGCGGTGCGCAGCCGCGGGTTCCCGCCCGGTTCACCCCCGCCGGCCTTGGCGGCCACGGTGATCTCGCGGATCACCTTGGTCCACGAGGCGCCCCGCTTGGCGTCGGTGATCGCCTTCTTGCGCTTGATCTGCTTCCACTTGCTATGGCCGGCCATGGGGCCCTCCCGGGTGTCGGGCTGGAAAATAAGGGAGGGTAAGCCCGTTAGCCATCGGCCCTTAGGGCGCCCTGCGCCCTTGCCCCGGCACCGGCCGCCCGCTACTCTCCCGGCCCTATGCGACGCACTCTGCTCCTCGGCGCCCTGGCCGGCCTCGCCGCCTGCCAGACCGTGGACGACCGCCCCAAGGCGCGCCTCGCCGACACCTTCAACGACGTCCCCCTCCCGCCGGGCGCCGAGGGGATGGGCCGGCAGGACGGCGCCGACGCGGTCCAGCTCATGTTCAAGACCCCGCTCGCCCCGGCCGCCGTGGCCGACTACTACCGGGCCAGTCTCCAGAAGAAGCCCTGGAGCCTGAAGAGCGAGTCCAAGCTGCCCAACGGCTCCCTCACGTTCTACGCCGAGCAGGACAGCGGCCCCCCGCTCTGGGTCAGCATCCGGATGGACAGCACCCTCGGCGGCAGTTACGTGGATCTGACCGGCGCCAAGACCAAGTAGCCCGCCGTCCCGGAATGCCGGACGGGCCGCCCCACCGGGGCGGCCCGTTGTGTTTCCGGCTGCCGGTCAGCGATCCGGATCGAGCATGTCCTCGAAGCGGAGCCACCGCCGGTAGAAATAGAGATCCAGGTAGCCGGTGGGCCCGTTCCGGTTCTTGAGCGTGAGCAGCTCCACCGCCCCCTCCACCCCGATGGCCGGCCGGTACATCTCCTCGCGATAGATGGCGAGCACCACGTCGGCCAGCTGCTTCACCACCCCGCCGCCGCCCAGGTCCTCGAGCGTGGGGCGCGGGTCCTGCCGCATGGGGCGGAGCCGCGGCAGTGACGCCACCGCGAGCAGCGCCACGTCCTCGTCCAGCGCCACCTGCTTGCAGAACCGCGCCACCCCCGCGAGCGATTGCTCGGGGGTCTCGCCCGGGGCGGGCGCCTCCACCAGCTGCAACTCGTCCACGATGCAGAGGGCGCGGCGCGGCACGGTGCGGAGCGCCTCGGTGAGCTCGGCCCGGCCGCTGCGGAGCGGGCGGAGCATCAGCGGATAGTCGCGGAGCAGGATCGCGGCGGCGCCGGGCGGCGCTCGAGATCGTCGAGCTCCCCTTCCGGATGGTGTCCCACCCCGCCGCGCGCCTCGAGTAGGGCCCACTCAAGCAGCCGCTCCTCCGACATCTCGCCCAGAGATACAGCACCAGGTGCCGTGCGCCGCCGCGCGATTAGCGATAGCCAGCGCCAGCGCCGACTTCCTGCGCCCACATCCCCGGCCAGCTGGGAAGTCCTGCCGCCGGAACCACCGCCTTTACCCGGTCAATGGACGGGAAGCCAGACGCACGAGCATCCGGCATCCGTCAGCGGCGCGGCGGCTCGCGCGCCTTTTCCCGCATCGATCTGCGCGATCCTTCGGCGGGAAGACCTCAGCCGGACGAAGCGCATGTCCCCACGGTAGGCCGCCATGGCCAGGACGGTGCCCGCCTTCTGCCGGGCCGCCCGGGTGGCGTGCTGCAGCGCCTCAGCGGCGTCACTCCCGAGCACGTCGCGCGCCGGGGCCACCAACGCGGCCAGCGCGAGGGGGACGCCCTCCGCCTTCTCCTCCCGCAACTGGTGCAGGGCCGCGGTGAGCGCGCGCCGGAGCGGGGGCGGGAGGGCCAGGCTCGAGAGGCGGCTTTCGAGCGCCGCGATGCGCCGGCGCACGGCGCGCTCGGCGAGCGGTGGGTCGAGTTGCATGTCCTGCGCCACCCGCACCGTGAGCCAGAGCGCAAAGATCCCCTCGCGCTTGGGCCCGCGGCCAAGCTTGGGCAGCAGCGCCAGCAGTTCGCCGGCGGCCGGATCCCAGCCACTCACGCCAGCCACTCCTGGACCCGCGCCATGACCACCTCCGGCAGGAGTTCCGTCATGCAGCGATGATGGCCCAGCGGGCAACGCGGGCCGCCCTTGCTGCTGCAGGGGCGGCACGGCAGGTCGCGTTCCACGACACTCGCGCGCGCCCGGTAGGGAAAGAAGCCAAACTGCTCCACGGTGGGCCCGAAGAGCGCCACCACCGGCGTCCCCACCGCGGTGGCAAGGTGCATCGGGCCGCTGTCGTTGCTCACCACCACGCGGGCGCGGCGGAGCAGGGCGCCGCTGGCCTGCAGGTCCAGCTGGCCGGCCGCGCTCGCCGCGCCGTGGTCGAGTGAGGCAAGCACCTCCGCCGCCGTCGCGCGATCGCCGCCATTTCCCGCGAGCGCCACCTGCACCCCGCGCTCCACCAGCGCGCGGGCCAGCGCCCGCCAGTGGGTGAGCGGCCAGCGCTTGGTCAGGTGGGCCGCGCCGGGGGCCAGCGCCACCAGCGGCGCCGTCTCGTCGAGCCCCGACGTGGCGAGCCATTCCTCGGCGCGGGCCTCGGCGCCCGCGCTGGTGAACAGCTCGGCGGGCCCGCCATCGGGCCGCACGTCGAGTTCGCGCGCCGCCTCGAAGTAGCGCTCCGGCACGGGGACGCGCGGGTGATAGTCGTCGCGCCGCGCGTGGATCAGGGCGCGACGCTCGCGGCGGCGCGCGTCGTAGCCGTGCCAGGCGCCGGGCACCAGCAGCCGGAGCATCCGGCTCCGGACGCTGCCGTGCAGGTCCAGCCGGTGGCTGAAGCCGCCCCGGCGGAGCGCCCGGGCCAGCCCGCCGAGCGTGTCGCCCGGGGCGATGGTGACCACCTGGTCCAGGTGCGGGTTGGCGGAGAGGAGCGGCGCCCACGCCGCCTTGGTCAGCGCGGTGAGTGTGGCGTCCGGGTGACGGGCCCGCAAGGCCCGGATGAGCGGCGTGGTGAGCAGCACGTCGCCGAGGGAGCTGAAGCGCACCAGGAGGATCGCGGGCGGGGCCATGGACCGGAAAAGTAACTCGCCCCGCGCCCGCACCCCGCCTATACTTTGCGCATGCCGCGTCCCCGAAGCATCCTCTGGGTGGACGACGAGGTCGAGAGCCTCTCCTCCCACATCCTCTTCCTCGAGGAGCAGGGCTTCTCCGTCGAGAAGGCCGCCCACGGTGACGACGCCCTGGCGCTGCTGCAGCGCCAGCCGTACGGCGTGGTGCTGCTCGACGAGCAGATGCCCGGCCGCCGCGGCCTCGAACTGTTCCGCGCCATCCGCGACCTCGACGCCACCATCCCCGTGGTGATGGTCACCAAGAGCGAGGAGCCCGCCACCCTCAAGGACGCCATCGGCGCCGACGTCTCCGACTACCTGGTCAAGCCGGTCAACCCGCGCCAGGTGCTCTCCGTGGTGACCCGGCTCCTCGAGGGCGACCGCATCCGCCAGCAGCGCCTCTCCCGCGACTTCGCCACCCGCTTCCGCGAGCTCGAGGCCATCCGCTCCAGCCCCATGAACTGGCGCGAGTGGATCGAGCTCGTCGTGGAGGCCGCCGAGTGGGAGGTGCGGCTGGGGCAGGCGGAGGAGCCGGGCCTTTCGGAGGCGCTCCGCACCCTGCAGGTGAGCCTGCGGCAGGACTTCGCGAAGTTCGTGGAGCAGCGGTACCCGGGGTGGCTGGCGGGGAGCCGCGCGGGGCGGCCGCCGCTGTCCATCGACATCGTGCCGGAGTTCGTGGAGCCGGCGCTGCGCCAGCACGGCAAGGCGCTGCTGGTGGTGGTGGACTGCCTGCGCCTCGACCAGTGGGAGGCCATTCGGCCGCTCATCGCCAGCCGGTTCGACATCGAGACGTCGTACTACTTCTCGATCGTCCCCACCGCCACGCCCTTCGCGCGGAACGCCATCTTCGCGGGCCTCCTCCCGCGCGACCTCGCCGCCCGCTACCCGCAGTGGTGGAAGGAGCAGGACGAGGTGAGCCTCAACGGGCACGAGGCCGAGCTGCTGCAGCGCCAGCTTGACGGCCGCCACGGCCGCCACGTCCCCGTCCGCTACGAGAAGGTCTTCACCGCCACCGACGGCGAGGCGCTCCTCGGCCGCCTCCCCGCGCACCTCGCGGCGGACGGGGTCACGGCGCTGGTCTTCAACTTCATCGACCAGCTCACCCACGGCCGCACCGAGAACTCCACCCTCTACGAGGTGGCGCGCGACACGCTGGCGCTCCGGAACCTCACCCGCACCTGGTTCGAGCGCTCCCCGCTCTGGGCCGCGCTGCGGGAGGCGGAGCGCCGCCGGGTGCCCGTGCTCCTCACCACGGACCACGGCTCCATCCACTGCCACACCCCGGCCACCGTCTACGCCCGGCGGGACACCACCGCCAACCTGCGCTACAAGTTCGGCGACGACCTGCGCGCGCAGGACCGCGAGTCGGCCATCCAGGTGGACAACCTGCCGGCGTGGGGCCTCCCGGCCCGCAACGCCTCCACCCGCATGCTGCTGGCCACCGGCGACCGGTTCTTCGTCTATCCCACCAAGCTGCGCGAGTACCAGGCCCGCTACCGCGGCGCCTTCCTGCACGGCGGCGTCACGCCCGAGGAAGTGGTGCTCCCCATCGCCCTCCTCACGGCGCGGCGCTGAGCGTGGCCGGGACGCCCCCGAAGAGCGCCCCGGTGTCGCGGCTGCTGCCGTGGCTCCGGCCCTATCGCCTCACCCTGGGCCTCGGCGTCCTCTGCACCACCATCGCCTCGCTGCTCGACGGCGCGGTGCTGCTCCTCCTCATTCCGCTCTTCCGTCACCTCTTCGGCTCCACCGCGGGCCTCGTGGCGGGGGGCGGGCTCGAGGGCATGGTGGATGGGCTGCTGGCCCCGCTCACCGCCGGCCACTCGCCCGCCGGCATGACGGCGCGGCTGGTGGCGCTCCTCTGGGTGGCGCTCCTCGGCAAGAACGTCCTCAACTACCTCGCCGCCCAGCTCAGCGTGCGGGCGCAGGAAGGCCTGGTGCGCGACCTCCGCGCGGCGCTCTTCGAGCACCTCCTGCGCCTCGACCTGGCCTGGCTCGAGCGGGTGAAGGGCGGCCAGGTCATCGCCCGCGTCATGCAGGATGCCGACCAGGTGAAGGGTTCCGTGAGCGCGGGCCTCGCCTCGTTCTTCCAGAACCTGCTGCTCATCCTCACCACGCTCATCGTGCTGGCGCAGCTCTCGCCCAAGCTCACCCTGCTCACCCTCGGCGCTGCCCCGCTGCTGCTGGTGGGCATCCGCCAGCTCCTCAAGCGCCTGCGCCGCCAGGCCCGCGCCCGCGCCGACGAGGCGGGGCAGATGACGGCCACCGTGGCGGAACGGCTCCAGGCCGTGAAGCTCATCCGCCTCAACTCCGCCGAGCCGCGGGAGGCGGAGCGCTTCCGCGCGCAGGCCAACCAGTACCGCCGCGCCGTGGTGCGCACCCAGCGCTTTGCCCAGCTCTCGAGTCCCGTCAGCGAGCTCTTCGGCGGGCTCCTCATGGTGCTGCTCATCGTGGTGGGCACCCGCCCGGCCCTCCTCGGCGAGGCGATGACTCCCGAGGGTCTCGTGGTGTTCCTCGTCGCCGCGCTCCGCATGATGGCGCCGCTCAAGGCCATCACCCAGTTCCCGGCCCTCATGGCGCAGGCGCTGGCCAGCGCGGACCGGGTCTTCGAGATCCTCGACCGCCCCGCCGCCGAGCCGCGCGGGGACGAGGGCCGTCCCGCCGGCCTGGAGCGCGGCATCGAATTCGAGCAGGTGAGCTTCGCGTACGCGCCCGAGCTGCCGCACGTGCTCGAGGACATCACCTTCACCCTGGCCAGGGGCAGCACCGTGGCGCTGGTGGGGCCGTCTGGCTCCGGCAAGACCACACTGGCCGAGCTGCTGCCGCGGCTCCGCGAGCCGGTGGCGGGACGCATCCTGCTCGACGGCGTGCCGCTCCCCGCGCTCGCGCGTGCCTCGCTCCGCGGGCTCATCGGCTTCGTGGGGCAGGAGACGGTGGTGTTCAACGACACCGTGCTCGCCAACATCGCCTATGGCCGGCCCGACGCCACGCGTGAGCAGGTGGAGGCCGCCGCCCGCGCCGCCAACGCCGAGGAGTTCATCCGCCGCCTGCCGCAGGGCTACGACACCATCCTCGGCGAGCGCGGCACCCGCCTCTCCGGCGGCCAGCGGCAGCGGCTCGCCATTGCGCGGGCGCTGCTCCGCGACCCGCCGCTCCTCATCCTCGACGAGGCCACCAGCGCGCTCGACACCGAGAGCGAGCGCCTGGTGCAGGAGGCGCTGCTCCGCCTGATGCAGGACCGGACCACGCTGGTCATTGCCCACCGCCTTGCCACGGTGCGCCACGCCGACTTGATCCTGGTCCTCGACCACGGCCGCATCGTGGAACGCGGCACCCACGCCGAGCTCGTGGCGCGGGACGGGCTCTACCGCCGGCTCTCCGCGAGCCAGTTCGGGCCCGAGGTCGTGCCGGAACCCTTGGGGAGCGGCGGGCGCCCCGCCTAGATTGTGTCCGCCATATGACTGCACCACACACCGGGCTCCGGCTGCTCTACATCGCCCCCACGGACGATGCCGAGCTGGCGCACAACCGCCTCCGCCGCCGCGCGCTGGAGCGCCTCGGCGCCAGCCTGCTGCACGTGGACCCGGCCCACGCCGGCTGGCTCGAGCGCCTGGTGCGCCGCGACCTGGCCGACCGCCTCGAAGCCGCCATCACCCAGCACCAGCCGGACGTGGTCATGGTGGCCGACGAGGCCACCCTCCCCGCCGACGTCGCCGACCAGCTCCGCGCCGCCCGCCCCGCCAAGTGGGTGCAGCTCCTCGGTGAGTCGGTGGACAGCATCGAGCGCACCGCCCACGCCGCCATGAGCTACGACTTCGTCTTCGTCGGCTCCACGGCGGCGGTGCGGGGCCTCGACCGCCACGGCGTGAAGCACGCGCACTACCTGGCGGTGGGCTGCGATCCCTCGGTCCACAAGCCGCTGCGCGCCCGCGGGCCGTTCCGTGCCAACGTGGTCTTCGCCGGGCAGGCCACGCCCCGCCGCGAGCGCTACCTCACGGAGCTGGTGGAGTTCGGGCTGGCGCTGTGGGGGCCGGGCTGGCGGAAGACGGGCCTGCGGGACTACTGCCGGGGCGAGCTGCCGAGCACGGAGGACTTCGTGCGCGCGTATGCGGGCGCCACGGTGGCCATCAACGTGCACCGCGATGACCCCGACGCCGCCAACGGGGACGGCGCCGGCGTCAACCGCCGCGCCTTCGAGGTGGCCGCCATCGGCGCGCCGCAGGTGATCGACGCCCGCGCCGACCTGCCGCAGCATTTCGAGGACGGCACCGAGGTCCTGGTGTACGAGACCCCCGAGCAGCTCAAGGGCCAGGTGAAGCGCGCCATCCAGGAGGACAAGTACCGCGACCGCCTCGCCACGGCGGCCCGCCAGCGCGCCATCTCGCACCACACCTACATGCACCGCCTCCGCCAGCTGCTCGAGGTGGTCACCGGCGTCTAGCGGGTCCGCTCCCCCGCCGGCAGCGCGCCGTCGCCGAGCCAGCCCCGGTAGAAGCGCACGTACTCCTCCGCCATCCGCAGGTGCCCAAACCACCGCTCCGCCCGCGCCCGGCAGGCGGCGGGGTCCTTCGCCTCCGCGTCGGGGATCGCGGCCACGAGCTCCTCCAGCGTGTCGCCGAAGCCCGCCAC
>JBGAOL010000076.1:0-12600 GCA_044221825.1 Gemmatimonadales bacterium | reverse complement strand
GACGCGTGCTCGGATACGACTTCTGGCGCGCGTTTGCAGAGATTGAGCGGGTGGTAGCCATCAAGATCGCCCCGTTCAACCGCTACCAGACCCTCGACGTGATCCGCGCCGTGGCCGACGCCGGCCGTGACGACATCGCCCTGTACACCGGCAACGACGACAGCATCGTCACCGACCTCCTCACCCCTTTCCCCACCGCGCGCGGCGAGCGCCGTATCGTCGGAGGCCTCCTCGGCCAGTGGGCCGTGTGGACCGAACGTGCCGTGGCACTGCTCCAGCGCATCCGGGCGCTCCCGCCAGCGACACCGGTGCCCGCTGACCTGCTCCGGCTGGCCGCCGCCCTCACCGACGCCAACGCCGCTCTCTTCGATCCCGCCCACGACTTTGCCGGCTGCATCCCGGGCATCCACGAGGTCCTCCGGCGCCAAGGATTCCTGGCCGGCCGGTGGTGCCTCGAGGTCCGCGAAGACCTCTCGCCCGGGCAGGCCGCCGAGATCGACCGGGTCATCGGAGCCTACCCCGAACTCCGGGACGACGACTTCGTGACCAGAAGTCGAGATGCCTGGCTCCGCCCCTGACGGCGTAACTCCATGTCCAAATGCTGGTTATGCTCGGTATTGCGCCTGCGGTAGCAATGTGATATCATATTGCTACCTACTTCACCTGAGGGTACAACCGTGATCCGGGAAGTCGAGCGGAAGGCCACGTCGGGACTGTTCATGGTGTTCGTGCTGCTGGTGCTCACCGCGCTGACGGCGTTTGGCTTCATCAGCGCGGCGCGGGCGCAGGACGGGCTCAAGATCGCGGTCTTCGCCACGGCGTTCGTGGTGATCATGGTGGCCTGGGCCGGCCTGTTCACGGTGCAGCCGAACGAGGCCAAGGCGCTGCAGTTCTTCGGCGAGTACACGGGCACGGTGCGGGCGCCGGGGCTGTGGTGGATGAACCCGTTCTACACCAAGAAGGGGATCTCGCTCCGGGTGCGGAATTTCGAGACGCCCAAGCTCAAGGTGAACGACCACAGCTCCAACCCGATCGAGATCGCGGCCGTGGTGGTCTGGCAGGTGGTGGACAGCGCGGAGGCGCTGTTCGAGGTGGACAGCTACACCGACTACGTGAAGGTGCAGAGCGAGTCGGCGCTGCGGGGGGTGGCCAACCAGTTCCCCTACGACGCGCACCAGGATGGCCAGATGAGCCTCTCCACCCACACGCACGAGGTGGCGGAGAAGCTGCGCGGCGAGATCCAGGACCGGCTGGCCAAGGCGGGCGTGAAGGTGCTCGAGGCCCGGATCAGCCACCTGGCATACGCGCCGGAGATCGCGGGCGTGATGCTCCGCCGCCAGCAGGCCACGGCGGTGATTGCGGCGCGGCAGAAGATCGTGGACGGCGCCGTGGGCATGGTGCAGGCCGCGCTGGAGCAGCTCTCCGCCAAGGAGATCGTGCACCTCGACGAGGAGCGGAAGGCCAGCATGGTGAGCAACCTGCTCGTGGTGCTCTGCTCGGAGCAGTCCACCACGCCGGTCGTCAACGCCGGGTCCATCTACTGAGGCGCCCGTGGCTGAGCGCCGCGCCTTCCTCCTCCGCATCGACCCGGCGCTGCACGACCAACTGCAGCGCTGGGCGGCGGACGACCTCCGCTCCCTGAACGGTCAGGTCGAGTACCTGTTGCGCAAGGCCCTGGCCGAGGCCGGCCGCCTCAAGGCGCCGGCCCCGGACCCGGCTCCACCTGCGGAGTGATGTCTCCATGCCCACCCCAAGCTGTCCCCGCTGCGGCGGCCGCTTCCAGGATGGTTTCCTGCTCGACCTCAAGCACCACAACGATTCCGGCCAGACCAGCTGGGTTGAGGGTGCGCCGGTGAAGTCCTGGCTCGGCACCCTCAAGATCAAGGGCCGCACCCGGCTCCCCGTGAAGACGTTGCGCTGCGAGCGCTGCGGTTTCCTCGAGTCCTACGCCCTGCCCGACCACTGACGGTCCCCATGAGAGCCCGCATCCTTCTTCCGGTGGCCGTGCTCCTCGCGGTGGCCGCCGGCCGCGCCTCCGCCCAGGTGCTGCCCGAGGCCGGCACCTGGCGCATCTACCAGGGCAGCGCCGAGCTGGGCCGCGAGAGCTTCCGCCGCTCGGGCGACACCCTGGTCCAGGCCATCACGGTGCCGGTGGTCAACCTGCAGGTGCTGGCCCGGACCACCTGGCGGGCCGCCGCGCTCACCGGCTTCCAGATGACCGTCCGCAACGCGGCCGGGGACAGCGTGCGCGGCACCTACGCCATGGAGCGCGCGGGCGACTCGCTTCGCCTGACACAGGAGGGCGGCGGCCAGCGGCGCGACCGCGCCGTCCCGGTGGGCGCGGCCGCGGTGGTGGCGCCGCAGTCCATCGGGCTCTTCGCGGAGCTCATCCGGGGGGCCGCGGGGCGTGACACCACGCTCCCGCTCCTCGTGGCCGGCGCGGACACGGTGCTCCCCGCCACCCTCACCCACGGCGGCGACTCGGTGCGGGTGGCCTTCGCGGGGCTCCAGATCATCGGGCGGCTGGCCGACGGACGCCTGCGCGAAGTGGCGGTGCCGCAGCAGCACGCCCGCGCAGTCCTGGCCGCGGCGGGCGACAGCCTGCCGCCCCTGCGCGGCCTGCGCCGGCCGGTGCCCGACTACGCCGCCCCGGCCGATGCGCCGTGGACAGCCGAGGAAGTGCGGGTGCCCGTCGGGACGGCGCCGGACAGCTTCTCGCTGGCCTGCACCCTCACGCGACCCAAGGGCGTCCGGGGTCGTCTTCCCGCGGCCGTGACGATCACCGGCTCCGGTAGCCAGACCCGCGACGAGGACCTGTGGCCGCTGCTCCAGGACTACCGCCTCTTCGGCGAGGTGGCCGAGGGGCTGGGCCGGGCCGGCATCGCGGTGCTCCGCTGTGACGACCGGGGCGCGGGCCGGAGCGGGGGACACGCTGAGTCTGCCACCACCGCCGACCTCGCGGGAGATACCCGGGCGCAGGTGCGCTGGCTCCGCGCCGAGGCGGGAATTGATCCCGCACGCATCGCGCTCATCGGGCACAGCGAGGGCGGCATGATCGGCCCCATGGTGGCCGCCGAGGATCCGCGCATCGCGGCGGTGGTGGTCATGGCGGGGCCGGCCAAGAACGGAGTCGAGATCCTGGTGGACCAGGTGCAGTGGCCCATCCGCACCGCCGTCGGCCTCACCCCGGCGGCGCGCGATTCCCAGCTGGCGGAGGCGGCGCGCGCGGTGCGCGCTTCGGCGCCGAGCATCCCCTGGCTGCAGTGGTTCCGGACCTACGAGCCGCTGCCCACCATCCGTCGCGTCCGCCAGCCGGTGCTGCTCCTCCAGGGGGCCCTGGACCGGCAGGTCACTGCCGGTCAGGCCGACACGCTGGCGGCGACGCTCCGGGCCGCCGGCAACCGTCGCGTGGCGCTGGAGGTCTATCCCCGCCTCAACCACCTCTTCCTCCCCTCCTCTTCCGACGGCTCGCCCGCGGAGTATCCTTCCCTGACCGACACCCGGCTTCCCGCCGCCGTGCTGGACCGCCTCACGGGGTGGCTGGCCTCGGTGCTCCGGGCCACCCCGGCCCGGCCCTGAGGCCTGGGCGGGCAGGGAGATACTTGACGCGTCAAGTAATTTGCGATATACTGTGCCCATGCCGAGCCGCCTGCAGCAGGAGATCAAGCAGACCCGTCCGTTCCGCTCCGCGGGCCAGGAGGCCTCCATCGGCCTCCTGCGGACGGCCGATGAACTGCGGCGGTACTTCAGCACCATCCTCGAACCGTCGGGCATCACCACCCAGCAGTACAACGTGCTCCGGATCCTCCGCGGCGCCGGTCCCGAGGGCCTGCCGACGCTCGAGATCGCGGCGCGGATGATCGAGCAGACGCCAGGGATCACACGGCTGGTGGACCGGCTCGAGGCGAAGGGCCTAGTCAGCCGCGAGCGCTGCCCCGACGACCGCCGGCAGGTCACCTGCCGGATCACGCGTCCGGGGCTCACGCTGCTTGGCAAGCTCGACCCGGTGGTGGACGCCGCGGATGAGCGCATCACCGGGGCCATGAGCGAACCCGACCTCCGCCGCCTCATCCGGGCCCTCGAGGAACTGCGGGCCCTGCTCGGCGGGGATCGCTGAGGGCGGCGGGCCCAGTACGGCCGGGAACTTCGCGAGCGATTCCTTGATTAGTTAACTATTGATGTAACACGCAAACCTTCCACATTCACCGGAGCACCCATGAGCACCGCCACCCAGGCCACCCCCGTGGCCACGCTGGAGCAGGAACTCAATTCGGCCGTCCTCGCCGGCCAGATTCTCGAGGCCTTCGACAAGTACTACGCCGAGGACGTCGTGATGCAGGAGAACGCCGCCACGGCCACCGTCGGCAAGGCCGCCAATCGCGAGCGGGAGATCAAGTTCCTGGAGAGCATCGAGCAGTTTCACGGCGCGCAGTGCCTCGGCTCGGCCACCGCGGGGAACACCAGCTACTCGGAGTGGGTGCTCGACGTGACGTTCAAGGGTGGGATCCGGGTGAAGATGGAGCAGGTGGCGGTCCGGAAGTGGCGGAACGGCCAGGTGAGCCACGAGCGCTTCTACTACAACGCGGGCAACGCCTGAGCCCGGGAGACCACGATCATGACCGCACTCTTCCGCACCAGCAACGACAAGTCCCTGCTCTACCTCCGCCTGGTCCTGGCGGCGATCATCTTCCCGCACGGCGCCCAGAAGGTGCTCGGCTGGTTCGGCGGGTATGGTTACGAGGGGACGATGGGATTCTTCACGGGCCAGCTCGGCATCCCGGCAGCGTTCGCCTTCCTCGCCATCGTGGCGGAGTTCGCGGGTTCGCTCGGCGTGGCGCTCGGGCTGCTCACGCGGGTGGCGGCCTTCGGCATCCTGAGCGTGATGGCGACAGCCGCGTACCTGGTCCACGCCGGCAACGGCTTCTTCATGAACTGGAGCGGCCAGCAGGCGGGTGAGGGCTTCGAGTACCACCTGGTGGTCGGCGCCATCGCGCTGCTGCTCACCATCCGGGGCGCCGGGGCGGTCTCGGTGGATGCGGCGATCGCCACGAAGCTGGAGCAGCCGGGCACCGCGGCCGCGCCGGAGTACGCCACGCGCTGACGCCACGCAAGCCCTGACGCAGACGAGGGACCGTCCCGGCGGGACGGTCCCTCGTTCGTTTCGCGGGCGCCGGGATCAGCTGGCGGCGCCGTTCCCCGGAAGTTCCTCGCCCTCGAGGTAGGTATAGCCCTCGAGCCCCGCCACGTAGTCGGCGATGAACTGGTTGGCCTCGTGACGCGGCAGGTCCCGGGCGTTGGTGACCTTGCGCCGGAAGGTGGTGAGCAGGTCGGAGGCGTGGAACTGCACGTAGTTGAGCACCTCGGTGACGGTGTCGCCGTGCACCATGTCGGTGATCATGTAGCCGTCGTCGGTGAGGCGGACGTGGACGGCGTTGGTGTCGCCGAAGAGGTTGTGCAGGTCGCCCAGGATCTCCTGGTAGGCGCCGGTGAGGAAGATGCCCAGGATGTAGGGCTCGTCGTCCTTGAGCGCGTGCAGCTCGAGCGAGGGCTTGCCCTTGCGCCCGCCGACGAAGCGGTCGATCACGCCGTCGGAATCGCAGGTGATGTCCTGCAGTGTCCCGCGCCGGCCCGGCTGCTCCAGCAGGCGGTGGACCGGCATGATGGGGAAGAGCTGGTCGATGGCCCAGTTGTCGGGCAGCGACTGGAAGACGGAGAAATTGCAGAAGTAGCGGTCCACGAGGGTGGCCTCGATGTCGGACCAGATCTCGGGATACTCCGCCTTCTGCGGCTCCACCAGCCGGGCCAGCTGGTTCATGGTGCGGAGGTAGATGACCTCCGCCTGCGCCCGCTCGCGGAGCGACATGACGCCGCTGGCGAAGAGCTCGTGCGCCCGCGCCTTGCCGAAGCTGGCGTCGTGGTGGACCTCCTCGAGCCGCTCGGGGGAGATGCCCTCGCAATTTTCCTTCAGGTCCACCAGCACGGTGTGCGCGTCCGTGCCCAGCTCGGGCATCGGGGGCTCGTCCTGGGACTCGACGTCGGTGACGTTGATGAGCAGGAGCGAGTGGTGCGCCGTGATGGCCCGGCCGCTCTCGGAGATGAGGTGCGGCATGGGCACGTTCTCGGTCTTGCAGAGGGTGCCCAGGGTGTGGACGATGTCGCTCGCGTACTCCCGCATCGAGTAGTTCATGCTGGCGGGACGGGTGCTGCGCGAGCCGTCGTAGTCCACGCCGAGGCCCCCGCCGACGTCCACGTGGCTCAGGCCGAAGCCCATGTTGCGGAGCTCCACGTAGTAGCGCCCGATCTCCTCGAGGCCGGCGCGGATGTACTGGATGTCGGTGATCTGGCTGCCGAGGTGGAAGTGCACCAGGCGGAGGATGTCCTTGCGCCCCAGCGCCTCCAGCCGGTCCAGCAGCTTCATGAGCTCCATGGCGGAGAGGCCGAACTTGGACTTCTCGCCGCCGCTCTTGGCCCAGCGGCCGGAGCCCTCGGTGGCCAGCTTGATGCGGACGCCCATGGTGGGCTGGAGGCCCAGCTCGTCGGCCACCTTGAGGTAGGTGTCGAGCTCGGTGAGCTGCTCGATGACCACGAAGACGGTGTGCCCGAGCTTCTGGCCGGTGAGCGCCAGGCGGAGGTACTCCTCGTCCTTGTACCCGTTGCAGACGATCACGGTCTGGACGTTGTCGGAGATGCCGAGCACCGCCTGCAGCTCCGGCTTGGAGCCGCACTCGAGGCCCACGCCGTGGACCGAGCCGAACTCCACGATTTCCTGCACCACGTGGCGCTGCTGGTTCACCTTGATGGGATACACGGTGGTGTAGCTGCCGGTGTACCCGAACTCGGTGATGGCGTTCTGGAACTGGGTGGCGAGCGTCTGGATGCGGACGCGCAGGATGTCGGAGAAGCGGAGCAGGAGCGGCAAGCCCACCCCCTGCGCCTGCAGGTCGGTGGCCAGTTGGTAGAGGTCGAGCCCGCGCTTGGGATTGCCGTCAGGGTGGACGGTGACGCGCCCTTCCGTATTGACGCGGAAGAAGCCGAGGCCCCAGCCCTGGGTGTTGTAGAGCTTCTCCGCGTCCTTGACGGACCAGGTGACGTTGGCGATCGGGGCCTCCGGGTACCGGTGAGGGGCGGAAAGTAGGGGGTCACCGGGGGTGACGGAAGATGGCGGGTGGCACCCCGCGCCCGGGCGGCCGCCTCAAGTCCGGCGGGACCCCGCCGATAGTGGAAATAACTTCAGACATAGCCCCACGCGGGCCCCAGGCGGCTGGCCTGGGTCATGAATCCAGCCGTGAAGCCCGGGCGCGACCGCGACCGGGTTTCTCGTTACTATACAGCCATGACGTGGTCGTTCCGGCTGGTGCGCATCCTGGGGACGGACGTGAAGGTGCACTTCACGTTCGTGCTCCTGCTCGGGTTCCTGTTCCTGTCGTGGCAGCAGGCCGGCGGGGTGGACGCCGCGCTGCAGCTGACGGGGCTGTTCCTGGCGCTGTTCTTCTGCATCGTGCTGCACGAGTTCGGGCACATCCTGATGGCCCGGCACTTCGGCATCCGGACGCCCGACGTGGTGATCCTGCCGATCGGCGGGGTGGCGCGGCTGGAGCGGGTGCCGGAGGTGCCGCGGCAGGAACTGCTCATTGCGCTGGCGGGACCGCTCGTGACGGCGGCCATCGCCGTGGGCCTGGCGGCGTGGCTGGTGGGGCGCGGCGAACTCATCACGCTGACCAACGCCGACGAGCTGCAGGGCAGCCTGGCGCTCGACCTGCTGCAGGCCAACGTGGTCCTGCTCTTCTTCAACCTGATCCCGGCCTTCCCGCTCGACGGCGGGCGGGTGTTCCGCGCGCTCCTGGCCATGCGGATGCCGCATCTCAAGGCCACGCGCCTGGCCGCCAAGACGGGCCAGGCGCTGGCGATCGGCGGCGGGCTCTATGGCCTGGCCACCGGGCAGACGTGGCTCATGGTGGTGGCGCTGTTCGTGTTCCTCTCGGCGGGCCAGGAGCTGGCCTCGACGACCACCCGGGTGGCGGGCGCCGGCATCCTGGTGGACCAGATGATGATCACCCGCTTCCGCACGCTGCCGGTATACGCCACGCTGCGTGAGGCGGTGGACCTGCTGCTCGAGGGCGAGCAGGGCGAGTTCCCGGTGGTGGACAACCTCGGGAGCGTGGAGGGGCTGCTGACGCGGGATCACCTGATCCGCGGCCTCACCGCCCGCGGTCCCGACTCCCCGGTGGCGGAGGCGATGGCGAAGCCGGTGACCCGGCTCCCGCTCGGCCTGCCGTTCGAGGCAGCGCTCACCCAGCTGCGCGAGAGCGGCCTCCCCGCCCTGCCGGTGGTGGACGCGGCGGGCCAGCTGGCGGGGCTGCTCACCATGAACAACATCACCGACCTGATCCTGGTGCGGCAGGCGGTGGCGCCGCGCTGAGGCCGCCTCAGCCCTCGGGGACCGGCGGGCGGGTGGTCTGGGTGGTGGCGCGGCGGTGCTCGCGGCCCAGGGTGGTGCCCGGACGCGCGGCGAGGCGCCAGTGGAAGGTGCCAAGCACCGGGCCCCAGAAGAGCAGGTCCGCGCCGGCGGCCCCCACCAGCAGCCCCACGATCCCCCCGAACAGCCAGAGCCCGAGCGCGTAGCACGCGGGGCGGAGCACCAGGGTGTCGGCCACGTCGGCGGCGCCGAACTCCACGTGAAGCTGGCGGAGCAGCGCGCCCACCCGGAGCGGCGGGGCGGTGCCGGCCTCGGCCTGGCGCTCGGCCAGGAGGTCCTGGCGGGCCAGCAGGGAGTAGAAGCAGGCGGTCTCGGCCAGGGTGGCGGCGCCGGCGGTGGCCAGCACGCTCCCCGTGAGGCGCTGCACACCGAGGCCGGCCAGGATGGCGGCGGCCAGGCCCGCCAACTCGGGCACGCCATAGCGGCGGCGCCAGGCCGAGAAGCGCGGCAGGAAGCGCTCGGCGCTGGACTCGGGGAGCGGGACGGCGCCGTGCTCCCAGGGGACAGCGGTGATGAGGAGATCGTGACGGCCCACGCGGAGCCGGTCACCGTCGGCGAGGAGTGCGGGAGCGGCCACCACGGCGTCGTTCAGGATGGTGCCGTAGCGGCTGCGGTCCACGAGGACCGGGCCTTCCGGGGTGGGCAGGATGCGGGCGTGGCGCCGGGAGACCTCGAGGCCCTCGAGCGGGAGGTCGCAGCTCTCGAGGCGGCCCAGGGTGACGGGGCGGCGGAGGGAGAGGGCGAGGTCGCCGGAGACGAGGTAGAGGGCGATAGGCACGCGGCGGTCAGAGCCCGTCGAGGTCTGCCTTGAGGGCGGGCCCAGGCACCCGGGGCTTCTCGAAGTACCACCACTGGACCTCGGGGTCCCAGCCCTCCTCCGCCGCCACGATGCCGCCCCAGAGGCAGCGGGCCGCGGGCGTCAGGTGGAGGCGCACCACGCGGTCGGCCTCGGCGACGCGGGGGAGGAAGGCGTCGCGCACCTCGGCCGGGGCCAGCTCGAGGGCGTTGGCCAGGAGCTGGCGGCCGTCCATGTCGTTGAGGTAGTCGTCGAGGGTGAGGGGATAGCCCTCGAGCACCTGCTGCACCACGCGCTCCCAGTTCTCGACCAGGCCGCGCAGGCCGCGGGTGACCACGGAGTGGGGCGCGCCGCTCTTGCGGAGGTAGTCGCGGACCGGGTCGTTGGGACCGGAGATGCGCTGGGTCATGGAGTGCTCCCTCGGCGAGCCTGGCGCCGGAAGTAGGCCTCGCCATCGTTCGGGCGGAAATACGTGCGGATGACCCCGTCGGGATTCACGGCCAGGAAATCGCCGGTGGCGCGGTCGAAGCGAGTGATGACGCCGTCAGTGCGGACCTGTTCCAGGATGTCGCCGCCGGCGGGGCGGTCGCGCAGGAACTGGGCGCGCTCCAGGTACTCGCGCTTGCTGATGTTGCCGAACTCGGCCGCGTGCTTGGCGTAGTGCTCGGTGAGGTCCCGGGCCGAGCGGAAGGCCAGGTTGGGCCGGGTGATGCGCGCCTCGCCGGCCGCGGGCGGGGACACGGTGGTGGACTCGACCGGCGCCCCGGCGGGCAGGCCGGTCATCACCTCGGCCGGGCCACGCAGGTCCCGGCCGCGGATGAGGAAGACGAGCAGCAGCGCGGCGGCGATGGCACCGGCGCGGTAGAGCAGCGATCGGTTCATGCGAGACACACCCTCGGGGAGCGGACGCCGCGGGCGGGCACGCCACGGCCCGGCGGCGCACCGCCGCCGGTGAACCGGAAAAGATACCGTGGGTTGGGGGCGCGACAACCCAGCCCCGGCGCGATCCCGGCACCGCCGCACGGAACCCCAGGCGGCGTGACGAGTAGCAGTAGCGAGACCCGTCTCTCCCCGCTGTCCCCAGGAGGTTCCGTGGCCGTTGAACGATTCGAGCTGACCAGCGAGTTGCCCGTGCCGCCCGCCGAGGCGTGGGCCTGGCACGCGCGGCCCGGGGCCTTCGAGCGGCTCACCCCGCCATGGGAGACGGCGCGGGTGCTGGAGCGGATCGGCTCGCTCGGGGATGGGCGGGTGGTGCTGCAGGTGTCCACCGGGCCGGTGACACACCGGTGGGTGGCCCAGCACCGCGATGCGGTCCCGGAGCGGCAGTTCGTCGACGAGCAGGTGGAGGGGCCGTTCGCCCGCTGGGTGCACACGCACCTGTTCGAGCCGGCGGCGGGAGGGCACACCCGCTACACGGACCGGATCGAGTACCAGCTGCCGGGCGGGGCGGCCGGGGCCTTCTTCGGCGCCGGCATGGTGCGGGAGCGGCTGCAGCGGACGTTCCGGTACCGCCACGCCACGGTGGCGGCGGACCTGCTGATGCACCGCCGGCTCGCGGCGGCGCCGATGACGGTGGCCATCACCGGCGCCACGGGCCTGCTCGGCAGCGCGCTCTCCGCGGTGCTGACCACGGGGGGCCACACGGTGCGGCGGGTGACCCGCCGCCCCACCCGCCCCGACGACATCCGCTGGGACCCCGCCCGGGGCCAGCTCGATGCGGCGATGCTCGCCGGCGTGGACGCCGTGGTGCACCTGGCGGGCGAGACCATCGCCGGCGGTCGCTGGACCGCCGAGAAGCGGCGCCGGATCCTGGAGAGCCGGACCCAGGGCACCACCCTGCTGGCCGAGACGCTGGCGCGGCTGCCGGTGCGGCCCCGGGTGCTGGTGTCGGCCTCGGCGGTGGGGATCTACGGGCACCGGGGAGAAGAGGTGCTCACGGAAGGGACGAGCCTCCGCACGGGGCCCGAGGCCTCGTTCGTGGAGCAGGTGGGCCATGCGTGGGAGGCCAGCGTGGAGCCGGCGGAACGTGCCGGCATCCGGGTGGTGCGGGCGCGGATCGGGATCGTGGAGACGCCGGCGGGGGGCGCGCTGGCCAAGATGCTGCCGCCGTTCCTGGCCGGGGGCGGCGGCGTGCTCGGGCCGGGGACGCAGTGGACCAGCTGGATCGGCATCGACGACGTCGTGGGAGCGCTGTGCCACGCGCTGGTGTCGCCGGCGGTGCGCGGGCCGGTGAACCTGACGGCACCAGCCCCGGTGACCAACGCCGAGCTCACGCGGGTGCTGGCCCGGGTGCTGGGGCGGCCGGCGGTGGTGCCGGTGCCGGCCGCGGCCCTCCGGCTCCTGCTCGGCGACCTGGCCGACGAGCTGCTGCTGGCCAGCACGCGCGTGGTGCCGGTGCGGCTCAAGGAGACGGGCTACGAATTCCGGCATCCGGAGCTCGAGGGGGCGCTGCGGCACGTGCTGGGGCGGTGAGGCGAGGCGGGGCGTCCCGTGCGGCGTCGGCTCGGCGGGGCCGGCGAGCTCAACGCAGAGGCGCAGAGGACGCGGAGGGGCGCAGAGGAACGGCACCGACTATGGTGGGCTCGCCGCGGGGTGAGCCCGTCGTGTCTTTGGTGGGGGTGAGTTCGGGTCCGGCGATGCACCCCACCGGCGGGAGGACCCCACCCAGGCACACATGAGCCCGCGACTGGCACCGCGCCATTCCGGGCTCGATCCCTCCGCGGCCCTCTGCGCCCTCTGCGCCTCTGCGTTGCGTCACACCGACAGGACACCCTACCACGATCGGCGGCGAGCACGAATGGCGTTCACGGCGGTGATCGCCTAGAATCGTGCGATGACGCAAGGGATCCCGGCGGTGGTCCTGCTCTCGGGCGGGCTGGATTCGGCGACCGTGCTCGCCATGGCGCGGGCGCAGGGGTTTGCCGCGCACGCGCTGAGCTTCCGCTACGGGCAGCGGCACGCCACCGAGCTCGGGGCCGCGGCCGAGGTGGCGCGGGCGCTGGGCGCGGTGCGGCACGCGGTGGCGGAGATCGACCTGCGCTTCGTGGGGGGCTCGGCCCTGACGAGCGCCCTGGCCGTGCCCAAGGGCCGCTCGCTCGAGGCCATGACGGCGGAGATCCCCGTCACCTACGTGCCGGCGCGCAACACCATCTTCCTCTCGTACGCGCTGGCGTGGGCCGAGAGCCTGGGGGCCGCGGACATCTTCCTCGGGGTGAACGCGCTGGACTACTCCGGCTACCCGGACTGCCGGCCCGAGTACATCGCGGCCTTTGAGCAGATGGCCAACCTGGCCACCAAGGCGGGTGTCACCGGGCAGGCGCGGTTCCGC
>JBGAOL010000075.1:0-12458 GCA_044221825.1 Gemmatimonadales bacterium | reverse complement strand
GGCCCTCGCCGTGGCCCTCGCCGGCGACACCACCTGGGTGGGCACGCCCATCGGGTTTCGTTATCGCCGGGCAGTGGACCTGCTCGAGCCTGCCGACCTCCGCGAGCAGCCCCGCGCCCAAGGCCTCGCGGTGACCTCACCTGGCGGTGACACACGCTTCGTGGCCCTCACCGAGCAGGAACTCCTCTGGCGCGACCCCGCCACCGGCCGCTTCACGCGGCCTGCGGCTCGGCGGCGGCCTGGGCCGCCCGCCACCGCAAGGAGCGACGCCTGCGGCTCCCCGTGGCCGACGGCGGCGTACCGGCCCAGTTGCAGACCCCCGTCACCTGGTATCGCCTGTGGGCGTGGATTCGTTGGCACCGTCACCGACCTGGCGCTCGACGAGGACTACCTCTGGGTGGCCACCCTCGCCGGCCTGGTGCGCTTCCGCCTGGACGCCGTCCGATGATCCCGCTCGCCCCCGGTCCCGAGTTCGACCGCATCCGCCGCATCCTCTCCCGCCTGGGCCGCGACGCGCGCGCCATCGGCGACGACTGCGCCATCATCCCCGCCGCGCCCGGCGACCTCGTGGTCAGCACCGACCTCTCCATCGAGGGCCGCCACTTCCGGCGCGACTGGCTCGCCCTCGAGGAGATCGGCTGGCGCGCCGCCGCCGGCGCGCTCAGCGACCTCGCCGCCGAGGGCGCCGCCGCCGTCGGCGTCACCGTGAGCCTCGGCATGCCGGCCTCCGCCACCGACGACGACGCCGCCACGCTCATGGGCGGCGTCGCCGACGCCGTGCACGCCGCCGGCGGCGTGGTGCTCGGCGGCGACCTCACCGCCGCCGACTGCTGGCTCCTCGACGTCACCGTGATCGGCCGCGCCGGCCGCCCCGTCACCCGCCGCGGCGCCGAGCCCGGCGACGTGCTCTGGGTGAGCGGTACGCTCGGCGGCGCGCGCGCCGCGCTCACCGCCTGCTGGCCGGCCGGGGCACCCGATGCCGGCAGCCGCGCATCGCTGGGGCGGCGCTGGCCCTGGAGGCGCATCGCGCTCGTGGCGCATGGCGCTCGAGGGCGCGCGCGCCATGATCGACCTGAGCGACGGGCTGGGCGGCGACGCCGCGCACCTCGCCGCCGCGTCAGGCGTCCACCTCGACCTCGGGCTCGACGTGCTCCCGCTCGGTCCCGGCGTGGCGGCTGAGGCCGCGGCGGCGGGGCAGCCGCCGGAGGTGTTCGCCGGGCAGGGCGGGGAAGACTACGAGCTCCTCGTGGCCATGCCCCCCGGCTTTGGCCGCGCCGACGCCGAGCGACTCGGTGCCCTGACGGGCGTCCCGCTCACGGCCATCGGCACGGTGGCGGCGGGGAGCGGGGTCACCTGCCGGCTGGCCGGCCAGGCCGTGGCGCTGCCCGGCTTCGACCACTTCCGCTGAACCGGGCCCGGCCGGGACTGAGTACCGCCCGGGCCGCCCCTCCCTTAGCTTTTCCCCGTCCCAAGTCCGGTCCCCCCATTCCCTGAGTCCATGTCCACGATCATCGAAGTCCACGCGCGCGAGATCATCGATAGCCGGGGCAACCCCACCGTCGAGGCCGAGGTCGTCCTGTCGAGCGGCGCGGTGGGCCGCGCCGCCGTGCCGAGCGGCGCCTCCACCGGCGAGCACGAGGCCGTGGAGCTGCGCGACGGCGACGCCAAGCGCTACGTCGGCAAGGGCGTGCTCGAGGCCGTCAAGAACGTGAACGAGGTGATCGGCCCCCGGCTCGAGGGGATGGCGGCGGAGGACCAGGTGAGCATCGACATGGAGATGCTCGACCTCGACGCCACGCCCAACAAGTCCAACCTGGGCGCCAACGCCATGCTCTCGGTCTCGCTCTCGGTGGCGCGGGCGGCGGCCTCCGACAGCGGCCTCCCGCTCTACCGCTACCTCGGCGGCCCGCTCGCGCGGGTGCTGCCGGTGCCCATGATGAACATCCTGAACGGCGGCGCCCACGCCTCCAACAACGTGGACGCGCAGGAGTTCATGGTGGTGCCCATCGGCGCCGACAGCTTCCCCGAGGGGCTCCGCATGGGCGTGGAGGTGTTCCACGCGCTCAAGAAGGTGCTCACCAAGATGAAGCTCTCCACGGCCGTCGGGGACGAGGGCGGCTTTGCCCCCATGCTGCCCTCCAACGAGGCCGCGCTCGACGTGGTCATGGAGGCCATCAAGGCCGCCGGCTTCGAGCCGGGCCGCGACCTGGCCATCGCCCTCGACGTGGCGGCCAGCGAGCTCTACCAGGACGGCGAGTACGTCTTCAAGAAGGGCGACGGCAGCCGCCGCCCCGCCTCCGGCATGGTGGACCTCTACGCCGGCTGGGTGGACAAGTACCCCATCGTGAGCATCGAGGACGGCCTGGCCGAGGACGACTGGGCCGGCTGGAAGCTCCTCACCGATCGCATCGGCGACCGCTGCCAGCTCGTGGGCGACGACCTCTTCGTCACCAACGTGGAGCGGCTGCAGCGGGGCATCGAGGAGGGCGTGGGCAACGCCGTGCTGGTGAAGGTCAACCAGATCGGCACCCTCACCGAGACCCTCGAGTGCATCGAGATGGCCAAGACCGCCGGCTACGGCGCCATCATCTCCCACCGGAGCGGCGAGACCGAGGACACCTTCATTGCCGACCTCGCGGTGGCGGTGGGCTGCGGCCAGATCAAGACCGGCAGCGCCAGCCGCACCGACCGCATCGCCAAGTACAACCAGCTGCTCCGCATCACCGAGGAGCTGGGCGAGATCGCGCAGTATCCCGGGCGGGACCTCTACGCCCTGTGAGCCGGGCCGGCTGGCTGGGGGCGCTGGTGGTGGTGCTGGCGCTCATCTACGGCATCATGGGCGGGGAGTACAGCACCTTCGACTGGCTGGCGCTGCGGCGGCAGGAAAAGGCCGAGACCCAGGCCATCGCCCGGCTCACGGCCGAGGTGGACTCGCTCAAGCGCTACGCCCGCCGGGTCCAGACCGACCGGCGGCTCATGGAGCAGCTGGCGCGCGAGAATTTCGGCATGATCCGGCGCGGCGAGTTCCTGTACCGCCTGGAGACGGATAGCCTTGACGCGCAATAGGTTCCGTCGCTAGTCTTTCCGCCCGCCCGGGGGCCGTCCCGGGCGGCACGGCTGGGTAGCTCAGGTGGTTAGAGCACGGCACTCATAATGCCGGGGTCGGCGGTTCGAATCCGCCCCCAGCTACTCCAACGCCCCTCCGCACGGAGGGGCGTTTTGCTTGGGGCGTTGCCCCGCGTCCGGGCCGGGGTAACTTGCCCCCACTCACCTCCACCGGAGCACGCGTGGGCGTCATCATTCACGGGGACAACCTCGCCGTCCTGCGCCAGCTCCCGGACGCCGCCGTCCGCCTCATCTACATCGATCCCCCCTTCAACACCGGCAAGGTGCAGGCCCGCCTCACCCGCCGCACCATCCAGGACGACGCCGGCGACCACACCGGCTTCTACGGCAAGCGCTACCGCACCATCCGCCTGGGCCGCACCAGCTACGCCGACATCTTTGACGATTACCTGGCCTTCCTCGAGCCCCGGCTCGTGGAGGCGCGCCGGGTCCTCAGTGCCGACGGCTCGCTCTTCTTCCACATCGACTACCGCGAGGCGCACTACTGCAAGGTGCTCCTCGACCAGGTCTTCGGGCGCGCCTCGTTCCTCAACGAGATCATCTGGGCCTACGACTACGGCGCCCGCTCCCGCCGCCGCTGGCCCGCCAAGCACGACACCATCCTCTGGTACGCGAAGGACCCCGCCCGCTACGTCTTCCGCTACGCCGAGATGGACCGCATCCCCTACATGGCGCCCAAGCTCGTCGGCGCCGCCAAGGCCGCGCTCGGCAAGACTCCCACCGATGTCTGGTGGCACACCATCGTGAGCCCCAATGGCAAGGAGAAGACCGGCTACCCCACCCAGAAGCCCGTCGGCATCCTCGAGCGCATCGTCCGGGTGCACAGCGAGCCCGGCGACCTGCTGCTCGACTTCTTTGCGGGGAGCGGTTCCTTCGGCGAGGCGGCGGCGCGCCACGGGCGGGAGTTCCTGCTGGTGGACTCGAGCCGCGTGGCCGTGGGCGTGATGCGTCGGCGCCTGGCGCGCTACCAGCCCCTCGTGGCCACGCCGCGCGCCCGCGGCTGGCGTGAGCGGCTCAGCGCCAGGCCGGCACCGGGAGGCCGGCGTAGCGGCGGGGGATGAGCCGCTTGAGCTCGCGCAGCCGGAGTGTCCCCCGCTCGAGCAGGGCCGCCGCCACCCGTTCCACCGCGGCCCACGCCCGCTCGTCGTGCAGGAAGTCCCGTGTCACCGCCCAGGCGTACTCCATGAGCGCGGTGGTCTGCGGCAGCGAGCCGGTGGCCGCCTCGAGGACCGCCAGCGCCATGGTGCGGTCGTCCGAGGAGCCGCGCCACTCCACCCACTCGTGCACCCGCTTCTCCGCCACCGAGCCCGCCAGGCAGATGGCCGCCTGCCGCACGGCATCGCCGAGCCGCGGCCGGCGCCGGGCGTGCCGGGCTGGGTCCGGCACCAGCGCCTCCACCCGGCCCAGGTAGCGGCCCCGCCGCTCGATCGTCACCTCCGTCAGCTCCACCCCCAGGTAGCGCGCCACCACCGCGTGCCCCGCCTCGTGGTATGCCAGGCGGCGGCGCGCGTGGTGGGGCGGGGCACGGCGGGTCCGCCGGGTCGGCATGGGGCCACCGGGACGTGGAGCGCCGTTCCCGCCACCCCCGTGGCGGGAGCCGGCGTTCCAGGGACGGTGTCGAAGGTATGGCGCGACGCGCCTGGGGCCCACTCCCCGAGCGGTCCGCCCGTCGCTTTCCACCGCGGGCGGACCCATGGCTAGCCCTTGGGAGGTAGGCGCGCCTGGGACCGTGGGGGGGCGCCTGCATGCGCCCACAGGCCGCATTGTCGCGGCCGTGCGGGCGGGGCCATACTGTGGACGAATTCGCGGCGACGCTCCCATGCGCGCCGCACTCTCCACCGTGAGCACCGGGTCATTGTCAGGCACACCTCGCCCGCCGCCCCTCGCCGTGCCCTCCTGGCCATCGGCATTCCTCGTGGCCCTCCTTGCGGTCCTCGTCGCGACCGCCTGCCGTGTGGCCCTGACGCCCCTGCTCGGCCCGGGCAATCTCCGCTACATCACCTACTTCGCGGCCATCGTGCTCGCCGGCGCGTACGGCGGAACCGGGCCTGCCGTGGCCGCGCTGTTCGGGAGCCTCGGCGCGGCCACCTTTCTCTTCGGCCACGCACCGGGAACGATCCTCCCCGTGACACGGGCGGACCAGGCCGCCGCCGCCGTCTTCCTCGTCTTCGGCGGTCTCTCCGCCGCCCTCGGCGGTGCGCTCCGGCGCGCCTGGCTTCGCGCCGAAGCCAGCGCCGCGCTGGCGCTGGCCCACGCGCGTGAGGCGGCGGGCGAAGCGGCGCGCGCCGAGAGCCGCCTGAAGGAGTTCGAGGCCGAGCTCTCCCGCCGCCAGGCGGCGGAGCGCACCACGGAGCGCCTGCATCGCCACCTGGCGCACTCTCCCCTCGCCGTCATCGAGTGGGACGGCGACCTGCGCATCACCCGCTGGGAAGGCCAGGCCGAGGCCATCTTCGGCCACGCCGAGGCCGAGGTGCGCGGCGTGGCGCTGCCCGAGCTGGGCCTGGTGCATCCCGAGGACGTGGCCCGCGTGGCCGGCATCGCTGTGGACCTCATGAGCGGCGCTGACAGCATCGTGGTCTCCCGCAACCGCAACATCCGGAAGGATGGCCGCGTCCTCCACTGCGAGTGGTACAACTCCGTGGTCCTCGACGCCGGCCGCGTGGTGTCCATCCTGTCGCTGGTCCTCGACGTCACCGCCGCGCGCGAGCGCGAGCTGGAACGGGAGCGGCTGCTGCAGGAGCTCCGCCGCGAACGCGCCCGGCTCCGTGCGGCGGTCGAGAACTCGCCCGCCGCCCTCGTGGTGCGGGAAGGGCCGGAGGGCGCCGTCACCCTCCAGAACGCCGAGGCCTCCCGCCTGTTGGAGCTCGTCACCGGCTCCCCCGCCGGGTTCCCCCACCTCGCCGACTACCAGCTCCGCCATCTCGACGGCTCCCCGTACGCCACCGAGGAGATCCCGCTGCTCCGGAGCCTGCTCCGCGGCGAGGTGGTGCGCGACGAGCGCGCCGTCACCACCACCGTCACCGGCGAGGCCCGCGTCCTCAGCTTCTCCACCACCCCCGTGCGCGACGCCGACGGCACCATCCTCGGCCTCGTGAGCGGCATCGTGGACGTCACCGCCGACCAGCGCCGGCTGTCCGCGCTCGAGGACACCGAACGCCGCCACGCCGCCATCGTCGAGGCGCTCCCGGGCTTCACCTGGGCCGCCGACACGGCCGGGCATCCCACGCAGGTGAGCCGGGGCTTCGAGGTGTACACGGGCGCGCCGCTCGCCGAGCTGCAGCGGACCGGCTGGCGCCCCTACCTCGCCCCCGCCGACCAGGTGGCCTTCACCGGCGCCTGGTCCCTGGCACTCGCCACCCGCGAGCCCCTCAACTTCCGCTGCCGGCTCCGCCGCGCCGACGGGAGCTTCTGCCCCTTCGCCGTCCACGCCGTCCCGATGTACGATCCGGCCGGCGGCATCACCGGCTGGGCTGGTGTCTGGCTCGCGCTCGAAGACAGCCGCATCGTCGACCCGGCCCCCGGGCGGGCCCAGCCGCCCGCCTAGTCCCCGGTGTTGCCCCGGCCTTCCCGCTGATGTAGCCTGCGCCATCCCCCATCCTCCCGGCGCATGCGTTCCTCCGAGCTCTCCAGCATCAGTGCCACCGTCCAGCTCCTGCTGGGCCTCGTGGTGCTCTTCCTGCCCGGCGTCTTCTTCCCCGGCATCGAGGCCAGCGTGGGGGCGCACCTCGCGGTGCAGCTGCTGGCCGCCGCCTGGCTCGCGGGCGGGGCGCTCAACTTCATCAACCGCCGCGCCCTGCTCGGCGGCATCTACGGTCGCGCCATCGTGGTCGGCAACCTCACGCTCTACCTGGTGAGCAGCCTGGTCCTCGTGACCCCCGCCATGGACGACCACACCCCCCTCGGCCTCCGCCTCCTCCCGCTCCTCTTTATGCCCATCGCCATCCTCTACGCCATGCGCCTCCTGCGCGGCCCCTCCGAGCGCGACTTCGAGGGCCAGCCCGCCACACCCCCCGCCGCCTGACCATGGCGACCCAGCGGACGTTCCTGCTCCTCGGGCTCCTGGTGCTGGCCCTGCTCGGCGGCGTGGTCTATTGGGTGGTGCGCGGCGTGCGCTACGTCGCCACGGAAGTGGGCGGGGCGGTGAGCGAGGTGGCCCACACCTTGGACCGGCTGGAGCCACTCGACTCGGCCGGCGTCCGCAACCGCCCCGTGGTCCTGGCCGGCGACACCATCGGACGGCTGCTTCTGGCCTTCGCCGTGAAGGCCGACTCCACCGCGCGCCCCCGCCAGACCATGACGCCGGCCCGCGACCGTGTCACCTCCCGCGCCGGGCGCACCGTGATGGCGCTCTTCGAGGATTCCGCCTCACGGGTGGTCTTCGTGGCGCAGGGCAAGGTCCCCGACCTGGCCGAGCGCCTGGCCCGCTTCCCGCACCTCACCGGCCGCCTGCGCGTCGGGGCGGATGACGCGGTGGTGCTCGACACCGTGGCACCGGCCACCCCACCCACTGCCGAGCTCTGGCTCGGTACCGGCTTTGGCTCCCGCACGCCGCACTACCCGCTGGTGCTCGAGGCGAGCGTCGAGTAGCCCGCCCCTCGCGGCATGCGCCGCGTGTTCCATCCACGTCTGTAATCCGCGCTTCATGAATGCCCTATCGCCGCCCTCGGCACGGGCAGGGCAGGGTGGAGCTGCCGGAGTTTCCGGTCTACTCCCCTGGGAGCGGTTGGTCAGCGCGCTCAGTCACGCTACCTTCCGCGCACGCACCACCTGCCGGGAGGGGAACCCGTGTCCGAGACCCAATACGAGTTCAGCGAGGACGCCCGCCTGGCCGTGTTCCAGGCGCGGCACGAGGCCCTCGCCCTCGGCGCGGCGGAGCTCCTCCCCGCGCACCTGGCGCTCGGCGTCATCAAGACGCTCACCCCTTTCCAGCGCGCCGCCTGCTTCACGCGGCCCGAGGAGTTTGCCCGGCTCTGCCACGCCCTCGGCGCGGCGCCGGAGCCCGCGCCGCTCATCCCCGAGGAGATCGGCTACTCCGACGAGGCCACCGCCGTGATGGCCGGCGCCATCCACGCGGCCGCGCAGGAGGGCGATGGGGCGCAGGTCTCCCCGGTGCACCTGCTCCTCGGCATCCACGCCCCGTGCGGCCTCGAGGACTACGCCCCCCGGCCCGCCAGCCGCACCGCCACCGTCCTCGCCGACGCCGGCCTCGACCCGCACCACGTCCGCGTCTTCCTGGCCTGGCGGCCGCCGGTGCAGCCCCGCTGGTAGCTCACGCCGGGTGACGCGCCCGCGCCGCCGCGAGCGCGTCGTGGTCCGTCAGGTCCAGCTGCAGCGGCGTCAGCGACACCAGCCCCTGCCGCACCGCCCACCGGTCGGTCCCTTCCTCCACCGCCTCCTGCGGCTGCACCGTGAGCCAGTAGTGCTTGCGGCCCATCGGGTCCTCGCCCGGGATCACCTTGCCGTCGTAGTGCCGGATGGACAGCCGTGTCCACGCCAGCCCCGTGGGGGCCGCGGGGAAGTTGACGTTCACCAGTTGCAGTTCCGCGGCCGGCAGCAGCAGCTCCAGCACCCGCGACACCCACGGCCGGAGGGCCGCGAAGTCCGGCTCCTCCTCCGCCGGCGTGGAGAGCGCAATGCCCCGGCATCCGAGCAGCGTGGCCTGCCGCGCGGCCGCGAGCGTGCCTGAGTGCCACGCGGAGTTCCCCAGGTTGAGGCCCAGGTTGATCCCGGAGAGCAGCACGTCGATCCCCCGCCAGGCATTGATGCCGAGTGCGGCGCAGTCCGCCGGGGTGCCGTTGACGCGCCATGCGTCGAAGTCGGCCACCGGCGCGTGCCGCAGCGTCAGCGGGCGCGAGTGGGTGATGGCGTGGCCCATGGACGACTGCTCGACATCCGGCGCCACGATCCGCACCTCGCCGAAGTCCCGTGCCACCGTGGCCAGGGTGCGGAGCCCGGGGCTGTAGATCCCGTCGTCGTTCGCAATGAGGATGCGCATCGGTCGTCTCCAGCGGGTCATGGGGTGGCGGGGACGGTGCCCGGCCACCCGGCCTTCACCAGGAGCGCCGATGCGCCTGCTTCTGCTCCACAACCCCGAGGCCGGCGGCGACGAGCCGCCGGCCACCGCCGTGGTGTCGGCCCTGGAAGACGGCGGGCACACCGTCCTGGCGCGCGACCCCGGCACCGACGACTGGCTTGATGACGTCACCCCCGACCTCGGCGCCGTCGTGGCCGCGGGTGGTGACGGCACCGTCCGCCGCGCCGCCCTCGTCCTGGCGCGCGCTGGCTCCGCGGTGCCCCTCGCCATGCTGCCCCAGGGGACCGCCAACAACGTCGCCCGGAGCGTAGGCGCCACCGGCACCGCCACCGACCTTGCCGCGGCGCTCGGCTCCGCCGCACGGAGTCGCCTCGCCATCGGCGTGGCCGAGGGCCCGTGGGGCAGGCGGGAGTTCGTCGAGTCGGCCGGCGTGGGCTTCTTCACCACGCTGCTCGGCAGCCGCCCGCCCGAGGAAGACCGCGGCCCCCGTGAGGCGCGCCTCGAGGCCGCCCAGGCCCGGCTCCGCCGTCACCTCGACGAGGCTCCGCCCCTCCGCCTCACCATCCGGGCCGACGGCGTGGACCTGACGGGTAGCTACCTGCTCGCCGAGGCCCTCAACATCCCCGCCGTGGGTCCCGCGGCCCCGCTGGCCCCCGACGCGGATCACGCGGAGCCGGTGCTCCGCCTGGTGCTGGTGGGAGAGAGCGAGCGCAACGTCGTGGCCGACTCCCTCGACCGGCTCGCCCGCGGCGAGACGCTGGCCACTCGGCTCCCCAGCCGGCCCGTCTCGGAATTGGTCCTCGACTGGCCCGATGGCCGCGGCCACGTGGACGACGAGGTCTGGCCCGTGGCCGGGACCGAAGCCAGCACCCCGGCGCACGCCCCGCCGGGACGGGTGACGCTCCGGGTCGGCACCACCATCCCGATCCTGGTGCCCGCGCGCCGTCCCTGAACCCGGACCGCGTGGTTTTGCGCCGCGGCCGTGGCGTCCTGCGTTGGCCTGCTGGAGGTTCCCGCTAGATTTGGGGCCACGCATGACCGACGCCGTCCTCCCCGCCGCCCTCGACCTCGACCAGGCCCTCACCCGCCTGGGCTATGCCGCCTTCCGCCCCGGCCAGCGGGAGGCCATCGAGACGCTCCTCACCGGGCGGAGGCTTCTCCTCGTGGCGCCCACCGGCGGCGGCAAGAGCCTCATCTATCAGCTCCCCGCCACCGTGCTCCCCGGCACCACGCTGGTGGTCTCGCCGCTCGTTTCACTCATGCTGGACCAGGTGGCCGCCCTCGAGGCGCGCGGCGTGGCCGCCACCTTCCTGGCCGCCACCCTCCCGCCCGACGAGATCAAGCGCCGCATGGCCGGCCTGGCGCGGCGCGAGTATCAGATTGCCTACATCGCCCCCGAGCGGCTGGCGTTCCCGGGCTTCCGCGGCCTGGCGCGGGAGCTCGACTGTCCCCTCGTGGCCATCGACGAGGCCCACTGCATTTCCGAGTGGGGCCACGACTTCCGCCCCGACTACCTGCAGATCGGCGAGCTGCTCCAGGACCTGGCCGGCGCCCGCGTGCTGGCGTGCACCGCCACCGCCACGCCCATCGTCCGCGACGAGATCCTCGCCCGCCTCGGCCTCCCCGCCGAGACGCCGCAGATGGTGCGCGGCTTTGCGCGCCCCAACCTGGGCCTCCGCGTCCACGAGGTCACCGGCCGCGATGATGAAGCCCGCGTCGTCGACGCCGCCCTCGCCGAGGCCCTCGGCGGGCCCGGGGCGGGGCGGGGCTGCGCCATCATCTACGCGCCCACGCGGAAGGAGACGGAGCAGGAGTGCGCCCGCCTGGCCGGCAAGCAGTGGCGCGTGGCCGCCTATCACGCCGGCCTCGAGGGCCGCATCCGCGACCGCGCCTCCGCCGCCTTCCGCGACGGCCGCATCGAGCTGGTGGTGGCCACCAACGCCTTCGGCATGGGCATCGACCGGCCCGACGTGCGCGCCGTGATTCACCTGGCGCCGCCCGGCTCCATCGAGTCGTACTACCAGGAAGTGGGCCGCGCCGGCCGCGACGGCGAGCCCGCCATCGGCGTCCTCTGCACCAGTCCGCAGGACCTGGGGCAGCGCCGCATGCTCCTCGAAATGCCGGTCGAGGGCCAGGCCCCCGACCCGGCGCGGGTGGAGCATCGCTGGTCGCTCTTCCTGGAACTCATGCGCTGGGCCGAGGGCGGCAGCTGCCGCCACGACGCCATCCTGCGCTACTTCGGCGACGAAGCCGAGACCCTGGCCGGCTGCGGCCGCTGCGACGTCTGCACCACCCTCGGCGACGCCGGCGACCAGGACCAGGAAGAGGTGGCCACCGCCGTCCGGAAGGCCCTCTCCGCCGTGGCGCGCGTGCACGGCCGCTTCGGCATGGTGGCCGCCGTGAAGCTGCTCCTCGGCCAGCCCGACCCGCGCCTGGAGCGAAGCGGCCTCGACCGCACCCGGACGTTCGGTGTGCTCAAGGAGCGGAAGGAAGCCTGGGTCACGGCGCTCCTCCGCCGCTGCGTCACCGCCGGCTGGGTGGACTTCACCGGCGGCGACCGCCCCGTGGTGTACCTGACGAGCGCCGGCAAGCTCGTGCTCTTCGGCACCGGCCCCGTGCGGCTGGTGCTCCCGTCCGAGGCTACCGCGCGTGCCGGCGGGGCCAAGCCTGCCAAGAAGCGCGCCGCCGCAGCCGCCGCCAGCCTCACACCGGAGGACCAGGCACTCTTTGAGCGCCTCCGCGCCAAGCGCCTCGAGCTGGCCCGCGCCGACGGCGTCCCGCCCTACGTGGTGGCCAGCGACCGCACCCTCCACGAACTCGCCGAGCTCCGCCCCACCACCCTCTCGGCCCTCGAGGGCATCTACGGCATCGGCCCCGCCAAGGTGGCGCGGTACGGGGAGGCGTGGCTCGGGGTGCTCCAGGGCTAGCGGCGGCAGGCTGCCCCCGCCACGGGCACCCGGCTCCCGCCTCCGCACCCAACCCTCGCTGCACATGCACGCGTGCCCCCTCCGGGTGCGCATGCCCTCCGTTGCGGTGGACCCGGGCTCCCTCGGGGCGTCCGTCGCCTCCCTCCGCGGGCTCCACGGTCCCCTCCGCGCGTCCCCCCGTGTGCACGCGGGCTCCCTCCGCGGACTCGTGCGCTGGCTCCAAGGACAGGTGCGCTCCCTCCGCGAACTCGTGCGCTCCCTCCGCGAACTCGTGCGCTCCCTCCGCGGACCCGTGCGCTCCCTCCGCGAACTCGTGCGCTCCCTCCGCGAACTCGTGCGCTCCCTCCGCGGACCCGTGCGCTCCCTCCGCG
>JBGAOL010000074.1:0-14283 GCA_044221825.1 Gemmatimonadales bacterium | reverse complement strand
TCACCGCGGGGCTCGCCCGGGCGGACCGGGTGCCGCTCGGGGTGAACGTGGACTCGACCGGCCGCGCCACGGTGGCGGTCGACGGGCAGCGGTTCCTCTTGCCGCTGCTGGGCCAGCACCAGGCGGCCAACGCCATGCTGGCGTGGACCCTCGGGCAGGAGCTGGGCCTCGACCCCGCCGCGGCGGCCGAGGCGCTCCGCACCCTCAAGATCCCGGGGGGACGGGGCGAGGTGATCGAGTCGGGCGGCCTGACCATCGTGCACGACGCCTACAACGCCAATCCCGCCTCGTTCCTGGCCGCCATCGCCACGGCGCGGCAGATGCGGGGCAGCCGCCGGCTGGTGTTCGTGGCGGGGACCATGCGGGAGCTCGGCACCGAGGCGGCGCGGCACCACGCCGCGGTGGCGGCGGCGCTGGTGGGGCTCGATGCCGACGTGCTGGCCGCCGTGGGCGAGTTCGTGCCGCCGCTCGAGCTCTACCGCTCCCGCCTCGGCGACAAGCTGCTGACGGCGGTGGACGCCCCCACCATGGGTCCGCTGCTCCAGGCCCGCCTCAGCGGGGACGAACTGGTGTTCCTCAAGGCATCCCGCGGCGCGGCGCTCGAACGTATAATTCCGTTCCTCACCGGACAGGACCACCCGACACACTGAGGCGCCGTGTTTTATCACCTGCTCACGCCGCTGTCGGAGCACTACCTCATCTTCAATCTCTTCAATTACATCAGCTTCCGGGCGGCCGGGGCCACGGTCACGGCCATCCTCATGGCCTTCCTGGTGGGGCCCGGGATCATCCGGCGGCTGCGGCAGAAGAAGATCGAGCAGGTGATCCGGGCGGAGGGGCCGGCCACGCACCTCGGCAAGCGCGGCACGCCCACCATGGGCGGCGTCATCATCCTCCTCGCGACGGTGATCCCGACGCTGCTCTGGGCACGGCTCGACACCCGCTTCGTTCCGTTCGCGCTCCTGGCCACACTCTGGATGGGCGCCATCGGGTTCCTCGACGACTGGCTCAAGATCGTGCAGGGGAAAAGCCGGGGGCTCGTGGCCAAGTGGAAGCTGGTGGGGCAGGTGAGCTTCGGGCTGGTGCTGGGGCTCCTGCTGGTCCAGTTCCCGGTGGTCCCGGTGGAGACCATGCCGGCGACCGCCACCTCGCTGCCGTTCTTCAAGTTCGTGACGGTCAACTTCCAGTGGTGGGCGTACGTCGGGTTCGTGACCATCGTGATCGCCGGGGCCTCGAATGCCGTGAACCTGACCGACGGGCTCGACGGACTCGCGGCCGGCCTCTCCGCCATCGCGGCGGCCACGTTCGCGCTGTTCGCCTACGCCTTCGGGCGCATCGACACCACGACGTACCTCAATCTCTTCTACCTGCCCGGGGCGGGGGAGCTGACCATCTTCTGCGCCGCGCTGCTCGGCGGCTGCATCGGGTTCCTCTGGTTCAATGCGCACCCGGCGCAGGTGTTCATGGGGGACACGGGGAGCCTGGCCCTGGGCGGCGCGTTCGGGACGGTGGCCATCCTGCTCAAGGCGGAGTTCCTGCTGCTCATCATCGGAGGGGTGTTCGTGGCCGAGGCGGTCTCGGTGATGCTGCAGACCAGCGTGTTCAAGTACTACAAGCGGACGCGCGGGCTCGAGTACGCCCAGAACCACAAGGTGTTCCGGATGGCGCCGCTGCACCACCACTTTGAGAAGCTGCAGTGGCACGAGAGCACGGTCGTGACGCGCTTCTACATCCTCGGGATCTTCTGCGCCATGGTGGCGCTGGCCACCCTCAAGCTGCGATGAGCTTCCAGCACTGGCGGGCCGGCGGCCGGGAGGCCGCGGTGATCGGGCTCGGGAAGAGCGGGGTGGCGGCCGGCTTGCTCCTGCGGCGGAACGAGATCCCGGTCTACGCCTCCGACCGCGCGCCGAAGGCCGACAAGTCGGTGGGGGAGGCGGGGCTGCAGCGCCTGCGGGACGCCGGGGCCACGGTGCAGCTCGGCGGGCACGACTTCCAGCGCATCGCGCGCGCGGGGGTGTGCGTGGCCTCGCCCGGGGTGCCGCCGGACGCGCCGCCGGTGGCGGCGGCCCGCGAGGCCGGGGTGACGATCATCTCCGAGATCGACGTGGGGTACGCGGCGCTGCCGGCGGTGCGCTTTGCCGTGATCACGGGGACCAACGGCAAGACCACCACCACGGCGCTCACGGCCCACCTCCTTGCGGCCGCCGGCATCACGGGCACGGCCGCGGGGAACATCGGGCAGCCGCTGGCGGAGGTGGCCCTCGAGGGGCTGTCGCCCTCGTGGGTGGCGCTCGAGATGTCGTCGTTCCAGCTGCACGACACCTACGACCTCGTCCCCACCATCGGCGCGCTCACCAACCTGGCGCCCGACCACCTCGACCGCTATCCCACGCTCGAGGCCTACTACGCCGACAAGGACCTGCTGTACCGGAACGCCTCCGACAGCTCCATCTGGGTCACGAACGCGGACGACGCCGAGGTCCAGCGCCGCGCGGCCCGGGTCCCGGGGCGCCACCTGCGCTTCTCCCTGGCGCACCCGGCCGAGGCGTGGTACGACCGCGCCGCGCGGCAGCTGATGCTGGGCTCGGCGCCGCTCCTCCCGCGCGACGAACTGCTGCTCTTCGGCGATCACAACGTGGCCAACGCGCTCTGCGCAGCGCTCATCGCCTCGCGTGCCGGGGCGGAGGCTGCCCAGATCGCGGCGGGCCTGCGCACCTTCCGGGCGCTGGCGCACCGGATGGAGCCGGTGGGCGAGAAGGACGGCGTGGTCTGGATCAATGATTCCAAGGCGACGAACGTGGCCTCGACGCTGGTGGCGGTGCAGGCCCTGGAGCGGCCCTTCGTGCTGCTGCTCGGCGGGCGCCACAAGGGCGAGCCCTACACCGCGCTGGCCGAGGCGGCGCGGGGGCGCTGCAAGGCGGTGCTGGCGTTCGGGGAGTCGCGTGAGCTGGTGACGCAGGACCTGCAGGCCCTGCTGCCGGTGGAGCGGCTCGGCACCGACTTCCAGGAAGTGATCGACCGGGCGCGCGCCCTCACGGTTCCGGGGGATGCGGTGCTGCTGTCCCCGGCCTGCTCGAGCTACGACATGTTCCAGAACTACGAGGACCGCGGCGCCCGCTTCCGGGCTGCCGTGGCGGCGCTGTGAGCGCGCCCCTGGTGCGCCATCCCGGCGAGTATCGCTGGGAGACGCGGCTCCTGGCGGTGGTCACGGCCACGCTGGTGGCGTTCGGCATCACCACCGTGTACGGGGCGTCGAGCCTGGTGCGCACGTCCGGCGGCTATGCCGGCGGCGCCTTTGCGCTGAGCCAGCTCTCGGGAGCGCTGATCGGCGGGATCCTGATGCTGACGCTCTCCCGGATGGATTATCGGGTGCTGCGCCCGCTCGCCTGGCCGATCCTGCTCGCCACACTGGTGCTGCTCCTGATTCCGGTGACACCCGGGATCAAGAACCTGCTCGCGAGGGAGGTCAACGGCGCCCGGCGCTGGGTGAACCTCGGCGTCGTCAGCATACAGCCGTCGGAGATCGCCAAGCTCGCCATCGTGATCTGGTGCGCCATGCTGGCCACCAAGAAGGGGGAGGGCGTCCGCGAGTTCAAGAAGGGGCTGGTGCCGTTCCTGGTGGTCATCGGGATCGTCTGCGCGCTCATCATCGGGCAACCCAACATGTCCATGTCGGTGCTGGTGGCGCTGCTCGGCGGGATCGTGCTGTTCTCGGCCGGCGCCAAGATCGGGCATTTCCTGCTGCTCGGGTTTGCGGGCGTGGTCGTGGGGCTCCAGGCCATCAAGTTCGCGGGCTACCGCGCGGCGCGGCTCGACACCTTCCTGAACGGCGCCGACGGCACCAGCCAGATCCACCAGTCGCTGGTGGGCATCGGCTCGGGCGGGATCTTCGGAGTGGGGCTTGGGCAGGGACAGCAGAAGCTCGGCTACGTGTCGTACGCCTACTCGGACTTCATCTTCAGCACCATTGGCGAGGAGTGGGGGCTCATCGGCATCTGCCTGATCGTGTTCCTGTACGGGCTCTTCTGCTGGGTGGGTTTCGCATCGCGCGCTCGGCCGAGGATCCGTTCGGGCAGTACCTGGCCACGGGGCTCACCGCCGCCGTGGGCGTCACGGCGGTGCTGCACATGTTCGTGACGCTCGAGCTCATGCCCACCACGGGCCTGACGCTGCCGTTCATCTCGTACGGCCGCTCGAGCCTGGTGGTCTCGCTGGTAGGGGTGGGCCTCCTCCTCAGTGTGGGCCGCATGCGCGGCAAGCCGGCGAAGCGGGCCAGCGCCGCCGCCCGGCGCGCGGAGGCCTGAGTGGCGGCGGGCCGCACTGTCCTGATTGCCGGTGGCGGCACCGGGGGCACCTCATGCCCGCGCTGGCCATCGCCAGCCGGTTGCGGGAGCGGCACCCGCACCTCGAGCCGGTGCTGCTCGGCGCCACCCGCGGCATCGAGGCCACGCTCCTCCCCACGCGGGACTTCCGTTATCACCTCCTGCCCGTCGAACCGCTCTACCGGAAGCAGTGGTGGAAGAACGTCCGGCTGCCGCTCATGGCCACCCGGGTGCTGCGACAGCTGGCGCGGGTGTTTGCCGAGGAGCGGCCGGTGGCGGTGCTCGGCACGGGAGGCTATGCGTCGGGCCCGGCGGTCTGGCTGGCCTCGCGGCGGGGGATTCCCGCTGCGGTGCAGGAGCAGAATGCCTTCCCGGGCCTCGCCACGCGGCTGCTGGCGGGCCGGGTGGACGAGGTGTACCTCGGCCTCCCCGAGGCGCGGAGCCGACTCCGCTTCGGTGCCCGCACCGTGGTCTACGACACGGGCAACCCGATCCCGCCTCCCGACCCTGCGCGGCGCGAGCGGGCGCTGGCCGATTCGGGCTGGCCGGCAGCACCAAGCCCGTCCTGCTGATCACCGGTGGGTCGCAGGGCGCCCTGGCGATCAATGAGACCGTGGCCGCGTGGATCGAGGCGGGAGCGGCGCGGGAGTACACCGTACTCTGGGCCACGGGGCGGGGCACCTACGACCGGTTCGTGCCGCTGCACCGGCCGCCGGGGGTCCAGGTGTTCGGCTTCCTCGATCCCATCGCCGATGCCTATGCCGTGGCGGACCTCGCCGTGGCCCGCGCGGGGATGATGACCGGCGCCGAGCTCTGCGCCTGGGGCATCCCGTCCCTCCTGATCCCGCTTCCCACCGCTGCCGAGGATCACCAGCGCTTCAACGCCGAGGCGCTGGCCGGGGCGGGGGCAGCGGCGATGCTGGAGCAGCGGCACCTGACGGCCGGATCCTTTGCCCGGACGGTCCGGGAATTGGTCGGTGACCCGGCCCGGCTTCGCGCCATGGCCGAGGCGGCCCGCAGGCGGGGCAAGCCCCACGCGGCCGACGAAATCGTGGCCCATCTGGTGGCTCTCTCGGGGGGCTGAGGCGCTTTCGCAACCCTAGGTGGGATTTTAGATTAGCCCACCAAGATGCCCCTCTTCGATCCTGCGGATTCTCGCCCGATTCACTTCATGGGAATTGGTGGTGCCGGGATGAGCGCGCTGGCGCTCCTGGCCCGGCGTCGCGGGGTCGCGGTCAGTGGGTGTGATCCCGACCCGAGCGGGGCGGCGGATGTCGCGGCACTCGGGGCCACGGTGCTGGCGGGTCACGATCCGGCGCACCTGCAGGGCGCCCGCGCCGTCGTGGTCACCGCAGCGGTCCCGGCCAACCATCCCGAGCTCGCCGCCGCCCGCGCGGCGGGCATCGCCGTGATCCCCCGCAAGCAGGCGCTGGCCGACCTCGTGAACCCGGGCACCGTGGTGGCGCTCGCCGGCACGCACGGCAAGTCCACCACCACGGTCATGACCACCGAGGCGCTCACGGCGGCGGGGCTCGCGCCCACGGGCCTCGCGGGTGGCCGCGTCAGCGCGTGGGGCGGCAACGCCAAGGTGGGCGGCGACCAGCTCTTCGTGGTGGAGGCGGACGAGTACGATCAGGCATTCCTGACGCTCCAGCCCACCGTGGCGGTGGTCAACAACGTCGAGGCCGACCACCTGGAGTGCTACGGCAGCGTGGAGGCGCTCGAGGCGGCCTTCGTGGAGTTCGCGGGCCGGGCCCGGACGGTGCTCATCGGGGCCGATGATCCGGGGGCCGCGCGCGTGGCGGCGGTGCTCGCGGCGCGCGCCGGCGGGCCCACCGTGTGGCAATTCGGCTTCGCGGCGGATGCCGAGCTGCAGATCGGCCCGGTGGCGCAGGAGGCCGGGGGCAGCGTGGCGGAGCTGCGGCTCCCCGGCGGCCAGCGCGTCACGCTCCGCCTGGCGGTTCCCGGCATCCACAACGTGCGCAACGCCGCCGGCGCCCTCGGGGCGGTCCTCGCCCTCGGCGGCAACCTCGACGCGGCGCTCGAGGCGCTGGCCGGGTACGGCGGCCTCGGGCGGCGGTTCGAGCGGCTCGGGGAGGCGGCCGGGATCACCTTCGTGGACGACTACGCGCACCACCCGTCGGAACTGGTGGCGACGCTCGCTGCCGCGCGGCAGGCATTTCCGGGGCGCCGGCTCGTGGCCGTGTTCCAGCCGCACCTCTTCTCCCGCACGCAGGCGCACGCCGGGGCCATGGGGCAGGCGCTTGCCGCGGCGGACATCGCCATCGTGACGGGGATCTACCCGGCGCGCGAGCAGCCCATCCCGGGGGTCACCGCGGAGCTGGTGGTCCGGGCGGCGGCCGAGGCGGGGACGGCGGTACTGTTCGAGCCCGACAAGACCCGGCTCGGCGAGCGGATCCGCAGCGTCGCCCGGCCGGGCGACGTGGTGCTCACCATGGGCGCGGGCGACATCACCCGCGTCGGCCGCGACCTGGTCCAGTGGCTCCGAGCCGCCTGAGCAAGCCGGGCTGGAAGATCCTCGGCGCGCTGCTGGTCCTCGGGCTGGTGGGGGTCGGGCTGCCGCGGCTGGCGGGGAGCATGGAGTTCTTCCGGGTCCGGAAGCTCGAGGTGCGCGGGCTGCGCTACCTCCCGGCGGAACGGGTGGCCCGGGCGCTGCCGGTGGCCACGGGGCAGAGCATCTTCGCGGCGCTGGATTCCCTCGAGGCGGCGGGGGACACTATCACGGGGCTCGACGCGTTCCGGGTGTCCCGGCGTCTCCCGGGCACGCTGGTGGTGACGGTGCGCGAGGCGGAGCCCATCGCCCTGGTCATGAAGGGCGGGGTGCTGCAGATGGTCAGTGCGGGCGGGGTGGTGCTCCCCTTCAACCCCACCATCGCCGCGCCCGACCTGCCGGTGGTAGCTTCCGCCGACACGCTGGTGACCGGGCTCCTGGCCCGGGTGCGGGATGCCGACGCGACGTTCTTTGCCCGGGTGGTGGCGGGGGCGCGCAGCGGGGACGACGTGGTGCTCACGGTGGATGGCAGGCGGTACTGGTTCCGGCCCAACGCGCCGGCGAGGGTCATCCGGGCGGTGACGGCGGTGACACAGGATCTCGAGAAGAAGGCCCGGCCGTGGGCGGAGCTCGACGCCCGCTTCGCCGGCCAGGTGGTGGTCCGGTGGGGGGGCGCATGAGCGTCCAGCCCACGCGGCTCGTGGCCGCCCTGGACCTGGGCAGCACCAAGGTCGCCGCCGTCATCGCCGAGGTGCAGGGGGACCAGCGCTCGGGCAGCACCCGGGTGCTCGGCGTCGGGGTGGAACGGTGCCATGGGGTGCGCCGCGGCGTGGTCCGCGGCATCGAGGAGACCACCCGCGCCATCGCCAAGGCCATGAAGGACGCCGAGCGGATGGCGGGCGTGGAAGTGGGGACGGTCTACGTCGGGATCGCCGGCGAGCACGTGGCGGGGCAGACGTCCACCGGCGTGGTGTCGGTCACGGGCGGTGAGATCCGCACCGGCGACGTGGCCCGCGTCAACGATGTGGCGGCGAGCGTGCCGCTCGGCCGCGACCACGAGCTGCTCCACGCCATCCCGCAGGACTACCGGGTGGACGCGCAGGAGGGGATCAGCGAGCCCATCGGCATGACCGGGCTCCGCCTCGATGCGCAGGTGTACCTCGTCACGGTGCTCTCGTCCGTGATCCAGAACCTGCGCAAGTGCGTCGAGGGGGCGGGGTACCACGTGGCGGAGTTCGTGCTCGAGCCGCTGGCGGCCAGCCTCGCGGTCCTGACCCCCGATGAGCGGGAACTGGGCTGCGCCCTGGTGGAGCTGGGCGGCGGGAGCACCAACGTGGCTATCTTCCAGGGGGGGAAGATCCGGGACACCCGGTCGCTCCTCATCTCGAGTGGCCACGTCACCAACGACATCGTCCACGGCCTGCAGGTCACGCAGCAGGACGCGGAACGGCTGAAGGAGCGCTTCGGGGCGGCGTGGGAGTTGCTCGTTCCCGAGTCTGACGTCATCGAGCTCCCGAGCACGCCCGGGCAGGGGGCGCGGTCGGCGCACCGCCAGGTGCTCGCGCACATCATGCGGATGCGGCTGCAGGAGACGTTCGAGTTTGCGCTGGACGAGGTGACGCGGGCCGGCTATCACCAGCGGCTGCCGGCAGGCATCGTCCTGACGGGCGGCGGGGCGCAGGCGCCGGGCATCGTGGAGCTGGCGCGCGAGGTGTTCGCCATGCCGGTGCGGGTGGGGAAGACGGGCCAGGGGCTGGCGGGGCTCACCGACAGCGTGGAGTCGCCGCGCTTCGCGGTGCTGGCGGGCCTGGCGCTCTACGGCGCCAAGCAGCTGCGGCAGGGGGCCAGCTTCGGCTCCGGCAAGCGCAGCTCGCAGGCCGTCGAGAAGTACCTGCAGCCGGTGCGGCAGTGGTTCCAGGATTTCTTCTGATCGGTGCACTGACTCCCAGCGGGCGAGAGGGCCACTCATGATCTTCGAGCTGGAAGAGACCGGGGCGCAGAACGCCCGCATGAAGGTGATCGGCGTCGGGGGCGGCGGCGGCAACGCGGTCAACCGCATGATCGAGGAGCAGCTTCAGGGGGTCGAGTTCATCTCGGTGAACACCGACGCCCAGGCCCTTACCTTCTCGCGTGCCGACGTGAAGATTCAGATCGGTCGCAAGCTCACCCGCGGGCTCGGGGCGGGCGCCCGGCCGGAAATCGGGCGGCAGGCCATGGAGGAGAACCGGGAGGACGTGCTGCAGATCCTCCAGGGCGCCGACATGGTGTTCATCACCTGCGGTATGGGGGGCGGCACCGGGACGGGCGCCGCGCCGATCATCGCGCAGATGGCCCGGGACATGGGGGCGCTGACGGTGGGCATCGTCACCAAGCCCTTCCTGTTCGAGGGCAAGAAGCGGATGAAGCAGGCCGAGATGGGCATCGCCGAGATGCGGGACGCCGTGGACACCATGATCGTGGTGCCGAACGAGCGCCTCCTCGCGGTGGTGGGGAAGGGGATCCCCTTCCAGGACTCGCTCAAGAAGGCGGACGAGGTGCTGCTGCAGGCCACGCAGGGCATCGCGGACCTGGTCACCAAGACCGGCCTCATCAACGTGGACTTCGCCGACGTGCGCACCATCATGCAGAACGGCGGCTCCGCGCTCATGGGCACCGGGGTGGGCCGGGGCGAGAACCGCGCCATGGAGTCGGCGCAGCAGGCCATCAGCTCGCCGCTGCTCGACAACGTGTCCATCACCGGCGCCAACGGCGTCCTGATCAACATCACCGGCGGCAGTGACCTCACGATGGGCGAGGTCACCACCATCAACGACATCATCCACGACGCGGTCGGGGACGAGGCCGAGATCATCTTCGGCGCGCGCACCGAGGACGCGATGCAGGGCGAGGTGCGGGTCACGGTCATCGCCACCGGCTTCGACCGGCCCGAGGCGCCGGCGGTCACCCCGCCGGTCCAGAAGCCGATGCCGGGCGTCATCAACTTCCCGACGGCCAAGCGGGTCACCCCGCCGCCGGCCCCGTCGCCCGCCCCCGTGCCGGCGCCGGCGCCCGCCCCCGAGCGCAAGCCGCGCATGACCGGGGACGTGCCGGAGATGGAGATCCCGACCTTCATCCGGCGGCAGATGGACTGAACGGTTCTGACGGCCGCGAGCGTCCCCTGACGGAGGCGCCGCGGCGTGGTGGGGACATGAACGATCGGTTGGCAGGGCTCAAGGCAGTCGTCTCGTTTGCCCTGGCCGCGGGGATCCTCGCCGCGGCCGGGCTCTTTGCCGCGCGGGGCAGCTGGCCCTGGCGGAGCGAGCCGCTGCAGGCCGCCACGGTGGCCGACCTCCTCTTCCGGGAGACCCTCGATACCCTCCGCCGGGGCGAGACCCTTTCCCAACTCTTCGCCCGGCAGGGCCTGCCCGAGTTCAAGATGAGCGAGGACAGCCGCAAGGGGCTGTTCGAGCCGCGGCGGCTCAAGCCCGGCCTGGTCTTCAAGTTCATCCGCCAGGGCGACGACTCGATCCCCACCCGGGTGGTGGTGAAGACGAGCCCCGAGGAGCGCGTGGCGCTCCTGCTCGCGGCCGACGGGTGGCACGCCGTGCCGCAGCCCATCAGCTGGCGCACCGAGCCGGTGGTGGTGGAAGGAAAGATCGAGGGCTCCCTCTACGTGTCGCTGGACCAGCTGGGCGACGAGGCCCCGCTCGACGGTGACGACCGGGTGCGTCTCGCCTGGGATCTCGCCGACATCTTCGCCTGGCAGGTGGACTTCAGCCGCGACATCCGCGGGGGCGACAGCTATCGCGTGCTCGCCGAGCGCCTCACCTCGGAGGATGGCGAGGTGCGCTATGGGCGGGTGCTCGCGGCGGAGCTCGTGATCGGTGGGGCGCCGTACAGTGCCTACCGCTTCAGCACTGCCGAGGGCGAAACCGGCTACTACGACGCCGACGGCCGCTCCCTGCGGCGCGCGTTCCTGCTGGCCCCGGTGGCGTTCCGCCGGATTTCCTCGCGCCCCAACCGGGCCCGGCTGCATCCCATCCTCGGCATCGTCCGCCGGCACGAGGGCATCGACTTCGCCGCCGATCCCGGCACGCCGGTGATGGCCGCCGGCGATGGCGAAGTCGTGCGGCGCGACTGGACCGGCGGGTACGGCAACCTGGTGGAGATCCGCCACGCCAACGGCATCGTCACGCGGTACGTATTGGCCTGCGCGGCTTTGCCGCCGGGCTGCGCACCGGGAGCCGGGTGAGCCAGGGCGACGTGATCGGCTACGTCGGCTCCACGGGGCTCGCCACGGGGCCGCACCTGCACTACGAATTCCGGCTGAACGGCGTCTCGCGCGACCCGCGCGCCGCCGACCTCGGCACCGGCAACCCCGTGCCCCTCGCCATGATCCGGGAGTTCACCGCGGAACGTACCCGCTACGCCTCGCTCCTGGCGGGCGTGGCGCCGCCGGCGCTCGCCGGCGTGGGCCCGGCGGCGCCCAGCCCGTCCGCGGCGCAGCCAACTGACGGCTCCCCGCCCGCCGTGCAGCTCTATCCCGCCATCGACCTTCGCGCCGGCCGGGTGGTCCGCCTCTCCCAAGGAGAGGCGGATCGCGAAACCTCCTACCACCACGATCCCGTAGCACAGGCGGAGGCCTTCGCCGACGCCGGGGCGGCCTGGATCCACGTGGTGGACCTGGATCGCGCCTTCGGCACCGGGGACAACCAGGGGGCCGTTGCCGCGATCGCACGGGCCATGGCGGGCCGGGTGCGGGTGCAGATGGGCGGCGGGCTCCGGACCCTGGGGGCGGTCGAGGCGGTGCTGTCGCTCGGGGTGGAACGCGGGGTACTCGGGACCGCCGCCATCACTGACCCGGACCTGGTGCGCCGGGCGGTGACCCGGGTGGGCAGCGAGCGGGTCGCGGTGGGGCTCGATACCAAGGGCGGCCTGGTGGCCATCCGTGGCTGGGTGGAAACGGCCCCGGTGACCGCCGCCGAGGTGACACGGCGGGTTCTCGCTGATGGTGCCCGCACCCTCATCTACACCGACGTGGCGCGCGACGGCATGCTGACCGGCCCGGATCTCCCGGGGGCCACCGCGCTGGCCGCGCTCGGGGCCAATGTGATTGCGAGCGGCGGGGTGGCCACCCTCGACGACCTCCGCGCGGTCCGCGCCGCGGGCCTGGCCGGCGCCATCGTCGGCCGGGCGCTCTACGAAGCGAAGTTCACCCTGCGGGACGCGCTGCACGCGGTGGCCTGAGGCCGCCGGCGCGCTGGCCCCGCCACCCATCCCCTAGCTCCCCCGCCCGCTGGCCCTCTTCCTCGTCATCCTGCTCGCGGCTGGTGCCGCGTGGTTCACCTACTGGCAGCTGGAACGGCTCGGTCGCCGCGCCTGGCTGGCGGCGGCATGCCGAGCGGTGGCCTGGGGCGCGCTCGGGGTGTTGCTGCTCGACCTCTCCTGCGCCCGTACCGGCGCCGCCGACCGCGCGCCGCTGGTGCTGCTCGATGGCAGCCTCAGCATGACCGCCGCCGGCGGGCGCTGGGCGGAGGCGCGGGACTCGGCGCACGCGTGGGGCGAGGTCCGCCTCTTTGGCGATGCCATCGGCCCAGGCGACTCGCTCCCCGTGCTGGGCCGCTCCGCGCTGGCGCCCACGCTCCGCGCCGCGGCCGCCTCGGACCGCCCCGTCATCGTGGTGAGTGACGGCGAGGTGGACGACCCGGCCGACGTGACGCCGGAGCTGCTCGCCCGCGCCGGCGTGCGGCTCTTCCCGCGCGCCACGGGCCCCGACCTCGCCATCACCCGCCTGGAGGCGCCCGACCGGGTGACCGCCGGCGACACCATTCCGCTCGCCGCGGAAGTGCGCGCGTATGGGCCGGTGGCCGACTCGGCGCGGGTCGAGGTTCGGCTGGACCAGCGGCTGCTGGCGCGCCAGGCATTGCGCCTCGGTGCCGATGGGGCCGCGCTGGTGCGCTTCCGGGTGCCGAGCACCGGCCTTCCCGAGGACGCGCTCCTCACCGTGGCCCTCGCTGGTGCAGGCGACGCCGAGCCCCGCGACGACGCGCGCCTCTGGCTGGTGCACGTGGCCCCCGCGCCCGGCATCACCCTCCTCGCGAGCCCCGGCGACTGGGACGCGCGGTTCCTCTACCGCACCCTGCGCGAAGTGGCGTCGCTGCCGGTGCGCGGTTACGTGCGGCTGGAGCAGGGTGGCTGGCGCTCCATGGACGACCTGGCCCCCGTCCCCGAGGACGACGTGGCGCGCGCCGCCCGCCGCGCCGACGTGCTGGTGCAGAAGGGGGCCATGCCGGCCTTTGTGCGGCAATCAGGGGCGCGTGGCCGCCTCGAGTGGCCCAGCGGGGAGGGGGGGCAGGGCCCCCTGGTGGGCGAGTGGTACGCGGCCGAACCGGCGGCGTCGCCGCTCGCGGGAGCGTTTGTGGGCCTCCCGGTGGATTCCTTCCCGCCGCTCATCGAGCTGGCCACCGTGGAACCCGCCGAGGGCGAGTGGGTGGGTCTGACGGCCCGGCTGGGCCGCCGCGGGGCCGAGCGGCCGGTGATCGTCGGGGGAACGGAGGGGGGCCGTCGTCACCTCTTCGTCGCCGGTGAGGGGCTGTGGCGCTGGGCCTTCCTGGGCGGAAGCCCCGAGCAGGCGTACCGGAGCCTCGTGGCCGCCTCGCTCACCTGGCTGCTCGGCGGCGCGGACAGCGTGGGAGGCAAGGCGCGTCCCGTCCGGCCGGTGGTGCCGAACGGGCGGCCGGTCATCTTCGCCTGGGCTGCCGCGGGGCGGCCCACGGCCCTGGCCGTCACCATCACCGGCGATACCGAGCGCCGGGATTCCCTCCGCTTCGGCGGCGATGCCCACGCCGAGCTCCGGCTGCCGCCGGGGCGCTACCGCTACCAGCTCGAGGGCGGCGGGGCCGGCACCATCGTGGTGGACCGTTGGTCGGAGGAGTGGCTGCCGCGGCCCGTCAGCCTCACGGCGCGCGCCACCCCCGCGGTCACCACGGCCGACGTGACCAGCAGCCGCAGCTGGATCGCCCTCTTCCTGCTGGCCATCCTGGCCCTCGGCGGGGAGTGGGTGGCGCGGCGCGGGCTGGGCCTCCGGTAGGCGGACCCGGGCCGCCTTTCCGGCCCCGGGTGCCCTTGGCCTCCGGCTTCGCCTACATTTGCCCCCCATGACATCCGGACGGATCGGGGACGCCCCGAAGCTCTCGCTGTGGCAGCGGGTCAAGCGCATCGCCCTGACGGACGTTGGGGCGCTGGTCCGCGGCATGAACGCGGCCGACCTCGAGGCGCTCGAGCGCACCCTCATCGAGGCGGACTTCGGCGTGCAGGCCACCGTGGGGCTGGTGCAGGCGGTAGAGGACGAGGTGCGCCGCGGCCGCCTCAAGACGGAGGACGACCTCAAGCGCGCCGTCGCCGCCAAGATCGTCGAGATGCTCGGCGCGGCGCCGCCCCCGCTGGCCCGCGCCACCGACGGGCCAACGG
>JBGAOL010000073.1:4963-12581 GCA_044221825.1 Gemmatimonadales bacterium | reverse complement strand
GTACTTCTATCCCAAGGACGACACCAGCGGCTGCACCACCGAGGCCTGCGAGTTCCGCGACCGCTGGAAGGCCGTCCAGAAGGCCGGCGCCGTGGTCCTCGGCGTCTCCCCCTGACCCGGTGGCCGCGCACGACAAGTTCAGGGCCAAGTACAAGCTCCCCTTCCCGCTCCTGGCCGACGTGGACCATGCGGTGGCGGAGGCGTACGGCGTGTGGGGGGAGAAGAGCATGTACGGCCGGAAGTACTTCGGGATCCTGCGGACCACCTTCCTGATCGCGACCTTAAGATCGTGAAGGTGTTCGAGAAGGTGAAGCCGAAGGGCCACGCCGCCGAGGTGCTGGCCGCCCTGGCCGGGCTGTAGGCCGCCGTCGGGGCGGGGCGGCGTTCCAGGGCTGGAACGCCGTCCGCCATGCCTTTCCCGACTCTCGCCGATTAGTTTTCCGACCCATGCGCACCCCATTCCTCCAGACCGCGCGATCCTGGCCCCTCCCCGCCTACATGGCCTGCGCCCGGCGGCGCGAGCGGTGCCTCGACCACCTACGTGCAGCCCGAGGCGGACGAGCGGCACCTCCGCAACATCCGGCAGCTGACCTTCGGCGGCAACAACGCCGAGGCGTACTTCTCGCAGGATGGCAAGAAGATCATCTACCAGTGGCAGCAGAAGGTGGATGCCGGCTGCGACCAGCAGTACACCATGAACATCGACGGCTCCAACAAGCGCCGCGTGTCCAACGGCCAGGGTCGCACCACATGCGGGTCGTTCATCATGAACGACACCCGGGTGCTCTACAGCTCCACGTTCGCGCAGGACACGGCCTGCCCCGCTCCCCCGGACAAGTCGCGCGGGTACGTCTGGCCGCTCGGCCACCTCGAGATCTACACCGCGAAGCTGGACGGCTCGGATCTCCGGCAGCTGACGAAGAACGGCTGGTACAACGCCGAGACCACGCTGTCGCCCGACGGCAAGAAGCTCATCTTCACGAGCACCAAGGACGGCGACATCGAGCTGTACACGATGAACGTGGACGGCTCCGACATCCGCCGCATCACCAACCGCGTGGGCTATGACGGGGGCGCCTGGTTCTCGCCGGACGGGAAGCAGATCGTCTGGCGCGCCGGCTACCCGAAGACCGCCGCCGACACGGCCGACTACCTGAGCCTGCTCCACAACCGGATGGTGCGCCCGTCCAAGGTGGAGGTGTGGGTGGCCAACGCCGACGGCTCCAACCCGCGCCAGATCACCAACCTGGGCGGCGCCAACTTCGCGCCGATCTTCACGCCCGACGGCAGGAAGATCATCTTCTCGTCCAACTACGAGCACCCGCGGAGCGGCAACTTCGACCTGTACCTGATCAACCCCGACGGCACCGGGCTCGAGAAGATCACCACCCACAACGACTTCGATTCCTTCCCGATGTTCAGCCCCGACGGCAAGAAGCTCCTGTGGGCCTCGAACCGGAACCAGAAGGAAGCCGGCGAGACCAACATCTTCATCGCCGACTGGGTGGACTGACGGGTGGCCGACGGCGCGGAGGGGAAGGGCGGGGGCCTCAAGGAGTGGATCAAGAGCATCGCCATCGCGGTGGTGGCGTGGCTCTTCCTGCGGGCCTTCGTGGTGGGGGCGTTCTACATCCCCTCGCCGTCGATGGTCCCCACCTTCCTGGTGGGCGACGTGCTGTTCGTGGCCCGGCCCACGTACGGGATCAACGTCCCGCTCGTGGGCTGGCGCATTCCCGGCTTCCGCGCCCCGCGCCACGCCGACATCGTGGTGTTCAACTCGGTGGAGCAGGAGGGGCTCGACGTCGTGAAGCGGGTGGCCGGCACGTCGGGGGACACGCTCGAGATGCGGGAGCGGGTGCTCTACCGGAACGGCCAGGTCGTCGAGGAGCCGTGGGCCCACTACGACCGGCCCGGCGACCCCGACCAGAACCGCTCCCGCATCCGCGACTGGACCGCCGGCCGCCTGGTGGGCCGCGACCGGGAGACCTACAACCCCGACCGCAACAACTGGGGCCCCATCGTGGTTCCCCCCGACTCGCTCTTCGTCATGGGCGACAACCGGGATGATTCGTGGGACGGCATCATCTACTACAGCTGGGACAAGGCCAGCTGGCGCCCCCTGCCGTTCCTCACCGCCACGCGCTGGAACCGGATCTTCACCATCCCGCGATGACCGACGCCCCGGACCACTCCCCGACCTTCCAGGAAGTGTTCCGGGAGTGGGCCAGGTTCCTGCTCATTGCGATCCTGCTGTGGCTGGTGCTCCGCACCTTCCTGGTCGAGGCCTTCCGCATCCCCACGCCGAGCATGGAGAACACCCTGCTCGTCGGCGACCACCTCTTCGTGAACAAGGCCGTCTTCGGCCCCGAGATCCCGCTGCTCGGCATCCGCCTCCCCGCGCTGCGGAAGCCGGAGCGCGGCGAGGTGCTGGTGTTCGACTCGGTGGAAGAGGAGGGGCGGAAGGTGGTGAAGCGGCTGATCGGCCTGCCCGGGGACACGCTGGCCATGCATGGCGGGGAGCTCTATCGCGACGGGCTGCTGGTGTCGGAGCCGTATGCGCTGCGGCGCGACGGCTCGAAGAGCGAGAGCCCCGACTACCGCCTCAAGATGCGGTCGTGGCAGCTCCCCTACGTCGTGGGCGACACCACCGGCTACGCCCCCGACCTGCACGAGTGGGGCCCCCTCGTGGTCCCGCCCGGCCAGTACTTCATGATGGGCGACAACCGCGACGACTCCTACGACGGCCGCTACTGGGGCTTCCTGCCGCGGGCCAACGTGCGGGGCACGCCGCTCCTCATCTACTACAGCTTCGACCCGGCGGAGGGCGGGCGCTTCCCCGCGCTTTCCGCGATCCGCTGGGACCGGGTGGGGCTCCGGCCGCGTTGAGCGGGGAGCTGGGGCGCGGCCCAAGGGCCGCGCGTTCGATGAGGAAGGTTGCTCAGTCGGTCCCGGCGAGGCCTACGATCCCCGCGATGCCCGCCGTCGCCGAGGCCACGGCGAAGGCCACCCATGAGCCGAATCCCGCGGCCACCGAGCCCGCCATGATCGGCCCGCCGATGCGCGCCATGGCGCCGACGCTCTGCAGCATCCCGAGCGCCCGCCCCTGCTCGCCCTCGGCGGCGAGGCGGCTGGTGAGCGTCGCCGCGCTCGGCCCCACCATCGACGAGCCGGTGGCCGTCACCAGCAGGCCGCTGTAGAGCAGCACCAGGCCGGCCACGCTGCCGCCGGCACGGAAGGCGAGCGGGAGGCAGAGCAGGCCCACGCCCATCAGCAGGCTGCCGGCACGGATCAGCCGCCGCTCGCCGAAGCGCGCCACCAGCTTCCCGATGAGCCCGCCCTGCACCACCACCGCCACGAGGCCGAGCAGCACAAAGAGGTAGGACGCCTGGTGCCGCGTGAACCCGAGGGTGCGCTCCACCTCGAGCGGGAAGATCACGTACAGCACCGTGTAGGCCACCGTGGTGCACGCCGTGGCGGCGAACGGCCCGGCAAAGTGCTGCCACGCGAAGGGTGCGGTTTCCTTGGGTGCCTCCGTGCCGTGCCGCGACTCGGGCAGCCACCACCAGGCCAGCACCAAGTTGAGCGCCGTGAGCCCCGAGGCCACGAGCCCCGGCGCATGCTCGCTGATGGTGCTCGTGACCCCGCCGAGCCCGGGCCCGATCACGAAACCCAGGCCGAAGGCGGCGCCGAGGAGGCCCATCGCCCGGGGGCGGGTCTCGGGGGTGGTGATGTCGGCGAGGTAGGCCTGCGCCACGTTGACCGTGGCGCCCATGGCGCCGGCCACGAGGCGGGAGAGCAGCAGCAGCCAGAAGTTGCCGGCAAAGGCAAAGACCAGGTAGGAGAGCGAGCTCCCCGCCAGGCCCACCAGCAGCACGGGCCGGCGGCCCACCCGGTCGGAGAGCTTCCCCCACCAGTGGGCCAGCAGGAACTGCATGAGCGAGAAGCTGGCGACGAGGATGCCGATCTCGGTCTCGCCGGCGTGGAACTGCGCGGCGTAGCTCGGCAGCAACGGCAGGACGATCCCGAACCCGATGAGGTCCAGGAGCACGGTGCAGAAGATGAGGGCGGTCGGGGCCATGACCGCCAGAACTTAATGCGCGGGAGTCCTCATTGCCGCCGGGGATCCTCCGGGGTGGCCAGCGAGGCGCGCAGCAGGTAACTGGCCGAGCGCCCGCACTTGGCGCAGGTCATGCTCACCCGTCCGGCCGACTGGTCGGTCAGCGCGGGGGTGCGGTCGATGGTCGGGGTATTGCAGGAGGGGCAGACGAGCACCTTGTGGTCGCGATCGGCCGCGATCAGCACCAAGGCCTCGGCTGGACGATACTCCTTGATCCCGCGACGTCCCATGGGACGGTCCTTCCTGCGGGAGGAAGAGGAAGTTCTGGCAATCTTCCCGCTTTGTTCAAAGATACGGCCAACCAGAGGGCTTCGCAAACCACGGGCCGGGTGGCCGGGTTTGGGCCCCCAGGGGTGCCCTCTTCCGGGACTCTTTCAGGGCCCGTACATTCAACTCCTCTCCCCTCTTAGGGTTCGCATGTCCAAGCGACTTTGGTACCCGGCCGCCCTGGCTGGTGCCGTGTTCCTCGGCGCCTGCGCCGGTGGCTCGGCCCCCGCCCCCGCGCCGACCCCCGAGAACCTGACGGCCCTCGAGGCTGCCCAGGCCCGGCAACCCGGGGACGCCGGCGTGATGACCCGCCTGGGCATCGCCTACTACGACGCCAAGCGGTTTGACCGCGCGCGCGACGTGCTGCAGAGCGCGCTCGCGGTGAACCGCGCCAACTATCCCGCCACCGTCTACCTCGGCCTGGCCCGCGAGGAGCTGGGCGAGATGGACTCCGCGCGCGTGGCCTATCAGGCGGCGCAGAAGCTGGCCCGCAACGACCGGCAGCGAGCCGAGATCGACAACCGGCTGGTGCTGCTGGCGCGCCGGGAGATCCGGGTGGCGGCCCAGCAGGCCATCGCCCAGGAGGCGCAGCTCTCGCGGCAGGCCCCGACGCCCAACAGCATCGCGGTCTTTCCGTTCCGCTATACCGGGACCAACCCGGACGTGGAGCCGCTCTCGCGCGGGCTCACGCACCTGATGATCACCGACCTCGCCAAGGTGTCGCAGTTCACCCTGCTCGAGCGTGAGCGGGTGCAGGCGCTGGTGGACGAGCTGCGACTGGCCGAGGCCAATCGGGTGGATGCGGCGACGGGCGCCCGATCGGGCCGGATGCTCCGCGCCGCGCGCGTGGTGCAGGGCTCGGTGGGCGAGCAGCCGGGCACCACCAACCTGCGGCTCGATGCGGCCATCGTGGATGCCACGAGCGCGTCGGTGGTGGCCACGGGCAGCGCCAACGACCAGCTGGCGCAGCTCTTCGCGCTGCAGAAGAGCGTGCTCTTCCGCCTCGTGGACCAGCTCGGCATCACCCTGACGCCGGCCGAGCGCCGCGCCATCAGCGAGCGCCCGACGGCGGACCTGCAGGCGTTCCTGTCCTTCAGCAAGGGCCTCGAGGCCGAGGACCGTGGCGACTACCAGGCCGCCGCCGGCCACTTCGGCGCCGCCCTGGCGCGCGACCCCAACTTCCGCGCTGCCCGCGACCGGCAGACGGCCGTGGCCCGGACCACGCAGGCCCTGGCCCTGAGCGCACCGGAACTCGCCGGGATCGGCGGCGGGGGCGACCAGCTCGACATCGGTCAGGCCCCGGGCAGCAGCACCCCGCCCACCCGTGAGGCGGTGCTGCGCGTGGGTGTCCTCAACACCGTGCCGAGCATCGGCTCCACGCTTACCACGCGGGCCGCCGGCCCGGTGAGCCGCACGCCGACCACCCGCACCGACGTCACCGAGACCTTCGGCGGCGACGGCATCACGCCGCCGCTCTCCGGCACCATCATCATCATCATCACCCGGCCCTGATGCGGACTCCCACGCTTGCGGCCACGGCCGCCCTGGTGCTCGCCGCGCTGCCCGCGGCGCTTCCCGCCCAGAACCTCTACCCCGAGGGATCGGTGGTGGGCGGGGTGACGGTGCGGCAGTACAACTACGGGAGTGGCTTCCCGATCGACTACGCGCGCCAGATCGCCGTGCCCGTGGCGCTCGCCGCCCCGGTGGGCAAGCGGCTCTCGGTGGACATCGGCACCTACTACGCGGTGACCACGGTGCGGCAGGGCGGGAAGAACACCTCGTTCAGCAACATCACCGACACCCAGTTGCGCGCAGCGTACACGCTGGGCGTCGACGCGCTGGTGGCCAGCGTGATGGTGAACCTTCCCACCGGCCCCGAGACCACCACGCTGCAGCGCTTCGGCGTGGCCGCCAGCGCCGCGTCGAACTTCCTGCTCTTCCCGGTCAACACCTACGGCACCGGATTCTCGGTGACCCCCGGGCTCGCGGGCGCCGTGACGACGGGGAACTGGAACCTCGGCCTCGCCGCCAGCGTGCGGTGGAGCTCCGAGTACGAGCCGTTCAGCGGCAGCACCAGCGTGAAGTACCAGCCGGGCCTCGAGACCCGCATCCGTGCCGGCGTTGATCGCCTGGTGGGGAAGGGGCGGTTTGCGCTGGGCGCCACCTTCAGCACCTTCGCCAGCGACCAGCTGAGCGGCAGCGGGCTCGGCGGCGGCACCTTCGACCCGGGGAACCGCCTGCTGGTGGACGGGGAGTACACCTTCCCCGCCTCCGGCGGCACGATCACCACGTACGCGTGGAACTACTACCGCGCCGCGTCGAGCGGCGGCTCCACGGAGCGCGAGAACGTGCTGGCCGCGGGCCTGAGCGGCCGCTGGTCGATCGGTGCCAAGACCAGCCTGGAGCCGGTGGTGGAGGCGCGCTTCTGGTCGCCGGAGACGGGCAGCGGCACGCTGGTGGGCGGCGGCACCGCGCTCCGCATGCAGCTGTCCCCCAAGTTCACCTTCTCGCCATCGGCGCGACTTGATCTCGGGAGCGTCAAGACAGCGACCTCAAGCGGCTCCAAGTCCGTCTTCGGCTGGGAGTTCAGCGCCATCATGCGTTACGGCATCTGACCGACGCCTGAGTGGCAGCAAAAGACCAACGCCGGACGATGATCGTCCGGCGTTTCGCTTTGCATCAAGTTGACCGGAAATAGGCAGTAGTGGGGGCTACGACGCGGGAGTTTCTTGACGCCCACCCGGCGCCTGTGGTACGTTGCCGCCAGTTTGGCTGGCCGGCGTGATCTCAGCCAGCATCCCCCGACCCATTGAGGAGGTCAGGTTGGCCTCTGAACTCGGCGCCTCGCAGATCTCGACCCTCCTGGAGACGCTGCCGGGCATCGCGAACGTGCTGCGGAGCCCCGTGGCCGACGCCATGCTCAACGTGATCCGGGCGGGCGCCCGGCTCAGCGAGTTCCAGCTCGCCGATGCCGAGGAGCTGATCCGCTACGCCACGCGCCGCAACCTGCTGGGCGGCGAGGAAGGCGAGCGGGTGCTCGCCGAGGTGCGGGAGGCCTTGCAGCGCCGCGCCGAGAAGGCGGCCGAGAAGGAGAAGGCCAAGGCGGCGCATCACCCGGCCGCCAAGGCGAAGGCCAAGGCCAAGCCCGCCGCCAAGAAGCCGGCCGCGAAGAAGAAGAAATAAGAAAGGGCCGGCGTATGCCGGCCCCATCCGCATCGTAAGGGCCGCCCTTGG
>JBGAOL010000073.1:0-4944 GCA_044221825.1 Gemmatimonadales bacterium | reverse complement strand
GGCCGCCCGTGGGCGGCCCGTCGCTAGGTCCGGAATCCCCCCACCAGCTTGGTGAGCCGCTGGCTCGCATCGAGCAGCGCCGCCGCCGAGGACGCCATGTCCTCGGTGCTGGCACTCTGCTGTTCGGCTGCGGCGGAGACCTCCTCGCTGGAGGAGGCGTGCTCGCTGGCGGCCCGCGCCACCAGCGCCGTGCGCGACGCGAGTTCCCCCACCACATCCCGGTTCTGGGAGGCCTGCTGGGCCAGCCCGGTGGCCGAGCCCTGCACCTCGCCGATGGCGGAGCCGATGGTGTCGAGGCCCTGGACCACGGCCTGGGCGAGTCCCTCGACGCCGCCCACCTTCTGGTTGCCCACCTGCATGGTCTCGGCGATCTCGCGGATCTGGGTGCGGAGGAACTCCACCGTCTTGGTGACTTCCTCGGCGGCGCGGGCGCTCGAGTCGGCGAGCTGCCGCACCTCCTCGGCCACCACGGCGAAGCCGCGGCCGTGCTCCCCGGCACGCGCGGCCTCGATGGCGGCGTTGAGCGCCAGCAGGTTGGTCTGGGACGAGATCTGCTTGATGAGGTCGATGAAGTTGGTGATGGAGTCCGACTGCTGCACCAGGGCCCGCACCTGGGTGGCGGAGGTCTGCACCACGCCGCGGATGTCGAGGAGCGTGGCGCGGGTGCTCTCGACGTCGCCGCGGTAGCGGAGGGCGGCGCGGCGGATCTCCTCCGCCAGCTTCACGGCGCGCTGGGCGGCCTCGGCGTTGCTGGCGCTGGCCTCGCGGAGGCGGGTGAGGAGCTGGTCGGCCTCGGTCATGCCCTGGACCTGGTGGTCGGCGGCGGCGGAGATCTTGACCATGGCGGCGCTGATCTCGCCGCTCGAGGCGGCGATCTCCTCGCTCATGGCGGAGAAGTCGGAGGCGCTGCCGGAGACCTGCTGGGCCTCCCGCACCACGGCCTGCACCACCTCGCGGAGCTGGGCGGCCATGTGGTCCAGGGCGGAGGCCAGGCGCTGCAACTCCACGGGCATGTCGGCGAGCTGCACCGGGCGCAGGTCGCCGGCGCCGAAGCGATCGGCGGCCTGGATAAGGCGGCCCATCTGGCGATCGACCTCGCGGATCAGCGCCAGGCCGGCCGTGATGCCGAGGATCAGCGCCAGCACCAGGCCCACCACCAGCAGCTGGACCCGGAAGCGGGCGTCGGCCTGGAGCCTGGCGGCACGCTCGGCCACGTGGGTGGCCTGCTCGCCGTTCAGCTCGCGGACCACCATGACGAGGCTGTCGGTGGCACCGCCGGCGCGGGCGGCGATGAGCCGGGCGTCGTCGTTGCGGCCGATGTCGGCCAGGGCGTGGGCGGTGGCGTAGGCCACCTCGAGCTCGGCCTGGCGGGAGGCGGCCTGGTTGATGAGGCGGCGGTCGTTCTGGTCGAGGTGGGCCAGCTCGCGGAGGGCGCCCTGGTGGGCGTAGGCGGAGTCGCCGCTCTCCAGGAACTGGGCACGGGCGCCCGGGTTGGGCGCCAGCAGGTACTGCTCGGCGGCGCGGATCTCCTCCAGCACCGAGGAGACGAGGGCGTTGCCGAGGCGGGTGCTGTTCTCGAGTTCCGCGATGTCGCCGGCCGTCTGGCGGGTGATGGTACGGAGGGTGGAGATGCTCAGCCCGGCGATGGCGAGCAGGAGCACGATCATCCCGCCCATGGCCACGGCGTTGAGCCGCCGGAGGCTCTTCGTCAGCTTCACAGTCCCTCCACGGCCACCACCTGGCCGCCTCGCACCTGGCCGATGATCACCCGCTGCCGCGGGACGTCGCCGTTCTCGTCGAAGGCGATCTCGCCGGTGACGCCGGCGAAGGCCGGCTGGTCGCGCCCCACCGCGGCCACGGCGGCCCGGATGGCCTCGGCATCGGTGCCGGCGCGCGCCAGGACGCCGCGCAGCAGGTACAGCGCGTCGTAGGTGGCGGCGGCCGGCTGGTTGGGCGGCGGGGCGTCGGGGAACTTCCTTGCGTAGGCGTCCACGAAGGCCTTGTTCTTCGGGGTCTGGAAGCCGGCCATGTACCCGTTGGAGATGTAGGCCCCCTCGGCCAGTGGCCCCGCGCTCTCGAGGCCCTCGAGCGCGTCGCCGCCCATGAACGGCACCTTCACGCCGCGCGCCTGCGCCACCTTGAGGATGGCCTCCGCCTCGCCGCGGTTGCCGCCGACGAAGACGAACTGGCTGGTGCTGCGCCGCGCCAGGCGCTCGATGAACGGCCCGACCTCGGGCGTGTCGCCGAGGTAGGGGTCGGCGTTGTCGATGATGCCGCCGAGCGCCGAGAACTCGCGCGCAAACGTGGCGCGGATGCCGCGCCCGTATTCGTCGTTCAGGTACAGGATGGTGCCGCGCCTGAAGCCGAGCCGCTCGGCGGCGAAGCGCGCCAGGGAAGCGCCCTGCTGCAGGTCGCTGGGGCAGACGCGGAAGGTGTACTCGCCGGCCTGGGTGACGAGCGGGGAGGTGGATGAGGGCGAGATCTGCGTGATGCGGGCGGCGTTGTACACCGGTGCCGCGGCGAGGGTGGGGCCCGAGTAGACGTGGCCCACCACCGCCACCACGTCCGCGTCCACCAGCGCGGTGGCCACGGCCACGGCGCTGTCGGGATCGCCGTAGTCGTCGCGGACGACCAGCTCGAGCGGGCGCCCGTTCACGCCGCCCGCGGCGTTGATCTCCTCCACCGCGAGTTCCGCGGCCCGGCGCATCGGGGCGCCGACGTCGTCGCTGAACGGGCCCGCCAGCCCCACCTTGAGGGGACGACTGCCGGCCCCGCAGGCCGCGAGTGACGCGACCACGAGGGCACCGAGCAGGCGAAGCCGCCCGCGATTGCCGCGCCGGACCAAGGGCACTGAGACTCCGTGATGAATGAGCGTCTGTTCAAGGCTAGCGAGCCGTCCCATGACGGGCAATGGCTCACAATCGTATCTTGTGCCATGCTCGACTGGACGCACCGCCCCGTCGCTCATGCTATCGACCTGCACGGCCAAACCGTGAGTGAAGCCGTGGCCAACGCCGAGCGCTTCTTGCGCGCGCAGGCCCGGGCGCGGCGGGGGCAGGTGGTGCGCGTCATCACCGGCCGCGGCAAGGCCGGCGGCGGCGCGCCGATCCGCACCCGGGTGCGGACGCTGCTGCGGGGATTGAAGGAGGAGGGGAAGCTGGTGCGCGACTTTGCCCTCGACGACGGCGAGGGCGCCTTCCTGGTGCGGCTCGCCGACTAGCGCTGGCCGCTGCCGGGCGCGGTTCCCGGCGCGGGCGGGGCCGGCGTGGTGTCGGCGGCTGGCTGCTCTCCGCGCGTGGCAGGGCGCCGCGCGGCGCGCTCGGCGCCCCAGCGATCGAGCACGTGCCCATCCACGAGGCTCACCGAGGCCACCTTGGTGTTGCCTTCGATCCGCCAGGTGAGGCGGATCATCCGCCCGCGCCGCACCCACTGCAGCATCCACTGCGCACCCTGCACCCGCGCGTCCACCTTGCCGAACTGGTCGGTGAGTGCCTGGCGCCAGCGGTCGAAGTCCACCCCCGACAGCGTGGCGGAAAGCGTCATCACGCCGGCGGTGGAGTCGATGGCGGAGAGCCAGAGCTCCACCGGCACGCGGGCGTCGGGATCGGTGAGGACGCCTCGGCACTCGAGCACCGCGCGGTCGCGCCGCGCGCGATCACAGCGCACCCGGCCAGCGAGGGAGTCTACCCGCTGCTTCACCTGACGCAGCGTCGCGCCGGCCGGCAGGCCGAGGAAGCTGAGCGGTGGCAGCGCCCCATCCCCCGGTGCCTGCGCCGGCAGGGCGAAGGGCATCAGGAGGAGCGCGGCGACGACCAGCGTGCGGATGGAGCGCATGCGGGAATACTAGGGGAAGCGGCCACGGGGCGCACTTCTCCGGGAGGGGGAACGCCAAGACCCCGGGCGGCACGCGCTGGTGCCTGACCCGGGGTCGTGGACGCGTGGGCTACCGTGCGGGGTTATTCGCCCTTGCGGACGTTCGACGCCTGCAGGCCCTTGGGGCCCTCGACGATGTCGAACTCCACCTTGTCACCCTCGGCGAGCGAGCGGAAACCTTCCATCGCGATCGCGGTGTGGTGAACAAAGACATCCTTGCCGCCGTCCTGGGCGATGAAGCCAAAACCCTTCGCATCGTTGAACCACTTCACGGTACCCTTCGCCATTGCTTCCTACCTCGGGAATGGGAGCTCACTGGCTCCGGACTGCCCCGGCCGGGATAGCCGGGGTGAGACGATCCGCTGGCCTGCGCGGGTGCTGGCTCGGCGGGAGTGCAGGGGAGGCGGGGGGGCTTCGACCTGCAAGGACCTAAGGATAAGGTTCAGCCCGGCGGGGAATCTGTCAAGAACTCCGGGGGGCTGCCGCCTGACGTGCCGGGCCCCCCGGCCGGGCCTTAGATTCCCCCTCCGACCACTCCCCCTTCCGAGGCAGCCCGATGCAGCTCTTCCTCCTCCTGGCGGCGCTCCAGCAGCCGCAGGCCCCCGCCGCGCCCGCCGTCCCGGCCCCCATCCGGATGGCCGCCCCCATCGCCCGGGTGGTCGTTGAGCCCGCCGAGGCGGCGGTGCTGGTGGGGGACTCGATCCGGCTCAAGGCCACCGCCTACGATTCGGCCGGGCGGGTCTTTCCCGAGGTCACGGCCAGCTGGTTTGCCGCCGGCCCCCGGTCCTTCGAGGGCGAGGTCACGAGCGACGGCCTGGTGAAGGCCGGTGCCGTGGGTACCATCAGCGTGAGCGTGCTGGTGCGGCCCAAGGGCGGCGGTCGCTCGGTGCCCGGCACCGCCCGCGTCGCCATCCTCACGCCCCCGGCCTCACGTCACGCTGGCGCCCGCGCCGGCCACCCTGTACGCGGGCCAGTCGCTGGTGATCCGCCCGACGGTATACGCCCCACCGGCGACCTGCGGAAGGATCAGGTGCTCTGGGCCAGCGACCGCCCACCGTCGTGGCCATCTCC
>JBGAOL010000072.1:0-12975 GCA_044221825.1 Gemmatimonadales bacterium | reverse complement strand
TGAACCTGGATCCCCTGCTCCAGGGCGACCCGTTCGAGGGTGAGTTCCGCCGCCTGTGGACCGCGCGGCTCCGCGCCCAGGAGGTGCTGGCCGACGCCACCAGCGACGACGAGCGGGTGGTCCCGGGCCAGCAGGTGGGGGTGACGCTCGCGCTCTGGAACCCGGGGAGCGACCCGTCGCGCGCGTGGCTGTGTCTCGGCCAGGTGACGTGGGACTTCACGCTCGGCGAGGGGCGCGGCGGCACGTCGCTGCCGAGGTCCGAGCGCCGCGGCGCCTGCGTGGGGTACGCGGCGGGGGGCAACCGGTTCGAGCCGGCGGTGAACGCCACGGGCACGCTGCCGGCCGGCGGCTTCGTCACGGCGCGCGGCAGCATGACGGTGCCGATGACGGCCGACTACTCGGTCCCGTACTTCCTGCGCGCCCCGCGGGACGGCGACCTCTACACCTGGGACGAGGACAGCTGGCGCGCGTGGGGGGAGCCGTTCGAGGAACCGGCGGTGTGGCAGCAGGCGCTGCTCGCGGGCCCCGAGCCCCAGCCGTGGAACGCCACCGAACTCACCTTCCGCGGCAACGACCAGGCGCTGGGGGAGTTCCGCCGGCCGGTGGTGGTGGTGCCGCGCGTGGATGTGGCGGTGACGCCGGAGGAGGAGGTCTGGCCGCTGGGGAGCGGGGCGCGCACCATCACCGTGACCCTCACCCACGGCGCGCGCGACACCACCAGCGGGCAGCTTACGCTGCAGGTGCCGCGCGGCTGGGCTGCCCCCGCGCCAGTGGCCTTCCGGCTCACCCGCGAGGACGAGCGGCGCGTCGTGACCTTTCCGCTCCGCGCCCCGGCGGGCGTCCGCCCCGGCCGCTACGAGGTGGCCGCGGTGGCGCTGGACGAGCACGGGCGCGCCTATGACGTGGGGATGCAGCGGATGGCGCACCCGCACGTCCATCCCCGGACGTGGAGCCGGCGGGCGGTGGCCACGCTCCACGTGGCCGCGCTGGCGCTGCCCCGCCTGCGCGCCGTGGCCTACCTCCGCGGCGCCGCCGACCGGGTGCCGGAGGCGCTCCGCGACGTGGGCGTGCCGCTGACGCTCGTCACCGGCGCGGACCTGGGCCGGGGCGACCTGCGGCGCTTCGACGTCATCGTCATCGGCCCGCGCGCCTTCGAGACCGACCCCGACCTGCCCCGCAACAACGCCGCCCTCCTGGCCTACGCCCGCGCCGGCGGCACGGTGCTGGTGCAGTACCAGCAGTACGGCTACTTCCTCGGCGACTACGCGCCCTTTGACCTCACCGTGGGAAGCCGACCGCCGGGCCAGCCCAACGCCGCCGCCACCGCCACCACCCGTGAGAGCGCCACGCGGGTGGCCACCACCGCCCTCCTCGGTGGCCACGACCGCGTTACCGACGAGACCGCCGAGGTGCGCATCGTGGATGCCGCCTCGCCCGTGGTGCTCCGGCCCAACCGCCTCGGCGCAGCCGACTGGGAGGACTGGGTGCAGGAGCGCGGGCTCTACTTTGCCCGCACCTGGGAGAACCACTGGCGTCCGGTGCTCTCCATGCACGACCCGGGTGAATCCGCCCTGCAGGGCGGCCTCCTGGTGGCTGCGGTGGGACGCGGCACCTATGTCTACACCGGCCTCAGCTTCTTCCGTCAGCTCCCGGCGGGCGTGCCCGGGGCCTTCCGCCTCTTCGCCAACCTGCTGGCGCTGGGCGAGCGGCGGACCGGCGCGGTGGCGCCGGTGACGCCGCCGGCCCCGTCGTACGATGTCGAGAAGCCGTGAGGGGAGTCCCTGGTGTGGCCGAGGCGGCGCCGTGGTGAGTCGCGCCAGCCGCCGATGAGGCTCGTCCGGTGGCGCCCACGGGGCGGCGCATGGGCCGTCGTCCTGCTGCTCGCGGGGTGCGGGGACGGCCGGGTGCCGCTCACCATGTACTCGCCGCACGGGCGGGATCACCTCACGCTGCTGGAGCGGGAGTACGAGCGGCTGCACCCCGAGATCGACGTTCGCTGGCTCGACCTCGGCAGCCAGGAGGTGCTGGACCGCCTGCGGCTCGAGCGCGTGAACCCGCAGGCCGACCTCTGGTTCGGCGGCCCCACCACGCTCTTCCAGCGCGGCATTCAGGACTCGCTCCTGGCCCCCTACCGGCCGACCTGGGCGGGGCGGGTGGACCCCTCGGGCGTGGGGCCGGACGACCTCTACTACCCGGTCTATCGCACCCCCACGATCATCGCCTACAACCGGGATGCGGTGCCCGACTCACTGGCGCCCAGGGACTGGGATGACGTCCTGGCCCCGCGCTGGCACGACAAGGTGCTGATCCGCGATCCCGTCGCCTCCGGAACCATGCGGGCCATCTGGGGCTTGATCCTGCAGCGGAGCCTCCGCGCCACCGGGGACACGGCGGCCGGGATGGCGTGGCTCCGGAAACTGGACGGGCAGACCCGCACGTATGCGCTCTCGCCGGCCCTCCTCGATGCCAAGCTGGCCCGGCAGGAGGGGCTCGTCACACTCTGGGACCTGCCGGACATCCTCATCGCACAGAGCAAGGGCATGCCCTTCGGCTACACCTTCCCCACCAGCGGCACGGCGGTGATCGACGACGCCATCGCGCTGGTGCGGAACGCGCGGCATCCCGCCGAGGCCAAGGCGTTCATCGAGTGGGTGGGGGACACCGAGGCGCAGCTGCTCGCCGCGGAGAAGGTGTTCCGCCTGCCGGCGCGGCACGACCTGCCGGAGGCGCGCGTGCCCGCCTGGGTGCGCACGGTGGAACGGGAGATGGTCGTGGAGCCCATGGACTGGGCGTTGCTCGCCGAGCGGGGGGCCACCTGGATGGGATACTGGGACCAGCACGTACGAGGCACCGGCCGGTGAGTCACCTCGTCCTCGACGGGCTCACGCGGCGTTTCGGCGCGGACACCGGTGTCTTCAGTCTCGGGCTCGCGGTGGAGCAGGGCGGCATCCTGGCGCTGCTTGGCCCAAGCGGCAGCGGCAAGACCACCACGCTCCGCATGCTCGGCGGCTTCGAGCGGCCCGATGCCGGGCGCATCCTGGTCGGGACCGAGGACGTCACGGCGCTCCGTCCCGAGCGGCGGCACTTCGGCATGGTGTTCCAGCACTACGCCCTCTTCCCGCACCTCGACGTGGGTGAGAACGTGGCCTTCGGCCTCGAGAGCCGCGGCGTGGGGGGGAGCGAGGCCGCGCGGCGGGTGCGGGAGGCGCTGGCGCTCGTGGACCTGGCGGGCTTCGAGCGGCGGCCGGTGGCGGCGCTCTCGGGCGGGCAGCAGCAGCGGGTGGCGCTGGCCCGCGCGCTGGCGCCGGAGCCCCGGGTGCTCCTGCTCGACGAACCGCTTTCCAACCTGGACCCCGCGCTCCGCGAGCGCACCCGCCGGGAGCTCCGTGCGCTGATCCGGCGCGTGGGGATCACCACGGTGATCGTGACGCACGAGCAGGAGGACGCCTTCGACCTGGCCGACCGCGTGGCGGTCCTGGCGCAGGGGAAGCTGGAGCAGCTCGGCACGCCGGAGGAGCTGTATCGGCACCCGGCCACGCCGTTCGTCGGGCGGTTCATCGGGCGGTCGAGCTGGATCGGCGCCACGCTGGCCGTGGCGGCGGCGGAGGGCGCGTTGGCCGTGACGGTCGAGGGAGCGCGCTGGCGCGTACGCCCCGAGGCCGGCCGCACGCCGGCGCCCGGGCCGTGCGCGCTCCTGCTCCGCCCCGAGGGCTTGGCCTTCACCACCGATCCGGCGCGCGGCGTGCCCGCCACCGTCACCGACCGGCGCTACGCCGGAGCCGGCACTTTCTACCTGGCCCAGACCGCGGGCGGCGTGGCGCTCGAGATCGCCGCGCCGAGCACGGCCGCCGTGGTGGGCCAGGCGGTGCGGGTGGCGCCAGCAGTGGAGCTGGCGGGGCCGGAGGACGGCGTGCACCTCTTCCCCGCGGGGCCGGCGTGACCCCGGCCCGCCGCTGGCTCACCGTGCTCCTGGCCCTGGTGCTGGCGTGGGTGGTGGCCTACCCGCTGCTCATCGTGGCGCTCGAGAGCGTGCGAGGCCAGCACGGCGAGTGGACCCTGGCCTACTTCCAGCGCTTCCTGGCCGAACCCCGCGAATGGCGCGCCCTCTGGGCCAGCCTCTGGACCTCGGTGGCGAGCGTGGTCCTGGCGGCGGTGCTCGGCGTGCCGCTCGCCTTCCTGTTCGAGCGCTACGAGTTCCCGGGCCGACGGCTCATCGGCGCGCTGGTGGCGCTGCCGGCGGTGCTGCCGCCGCTCGTGGGCGTCATCGCGTTCCTGTTCCTGTACGGCGAGACGGGATTCATTGCCCGGCTGGTGCAGGCCGTGCTCCGGCTGGAGGAACCGCCGTGGCGGCTCGAGGGGGCGTGGGCCATTCTCTTGGTGCACGCCTACTCGATGTACGTCTACTTCTACCTCTTCACCCGTGCGGGGCTGGCGCAGCTGGACCACGCCGCGCTCGAGGCCGCGCAGTCCCTCGGCGCGGACCGCTGGCGCACCCTCCGGCGGGTGACGCTGCCGCTCCTCGCCCCCTCGCTCAAGGGGGCGGCGCTGCTCACGTTCATGACGGCGCTCGCCAGCTTCAGCGCGCCCTACATCTTCGGCGGCGGCTTCCGCGTCATGACCACGCAGATCGTCTTCACCCGCCTGAACGGCGAGTACGGCATGGCCATGGTGCAGACGGTGGTGCTGAGCCTGCTCGGGCTGGCCGGATTGTGGCTGGCGGGCGGGGGCGGCGCCGTGGCGCGGGCCGGCGGGAAGGGCGTGGCGCCCCGGCCGCAACCCATCGCCAGCCCGGCGCTCCGGCTCCTGGCCACCGCCGGCGGCTGGACGCTCGGCGTCTTCCTGCTGCTCCCGCATGCCACGCTGGTGCTGCTGTCGTTCGTCCCCGTGGGGACCTGGACGGTGGAGACCCTCCCGCCCGCCTACACCGTGGCCAATTACGTGCAGCTGCTCACGGAGCCGAGCCGGCTCCGCCCCCTCGGCAACAGCCTCTGGATGGCCACCCTGGCCACCGTCGTCGCAATGGCCGTGGCGGTGGCGGTGGGCCTGCTGGCCTCGCGGAAGCGGGCGCCGCTCGCGGGGCTGGTGGAGCGGCTGATCGCGGTGCCCTGGCTGGTGCCGGGGACGGTGTTCGCCGTGGCGCTAGCCTCGGCGTTCAGCGTGCACGCGCCCTGGGTGGCGCGGATCATCCTTGTCGGGACCGTGTGGATTCTGCCGCTGGCGTATGTGATCCGTAACTTGCCGCTCGCGGGGCGGGCGGTGCTGGCCGGATTCCGGGCACTCGATCCGACGGTGGAAGAGGCGGCCCAATCGCTCGGCGCGGGGCGATGGCGGACGCTCCGGCGGGTGACGCTCCCGCTCCTCCGGCCCGCGCTGGCGGCCGGGGCCACGCTGGCCTTCGTCACGGCGCTCGGAGATTTCGTGGTCTCGATCATCCTCTACACCTACGACACCCGGCCGCTGTCGCTCGAGATCCTCTCGGCGCTGCGCCAGGGCGACGTGGGCGTCGCCGCTGCGTACGGCGTGCTCCTGATGCTCCTCTCCGCGCTGGTCTTCGCGCTCGGCAGCGAGCGGGAGGTGGTGGCCCGATGACCGCCCCCCGCGTCCCCGGCGAGCTCAAGCAGCTCTCGGTGCTCATCGCCACGTGCATGATCGACATGATCGGCTTCGCGATGGTGCTGCCGCTGCTGCCGTTCTACGCCAAGAAGCTGGCCGCCACGCCCGAGATGATCGGGATGCTCACCGCCATCTTCTCGGTGGCCCAGCTCATCGCGGCGCCCTACTGGGGCCGCTTCTCCGACCGCTACGGGCGGCGTCCCGCGCTCCTCATCGGGCTCTCGGCCTCGGCCATTGCCTACGTGATCTTCGGCTACGCCGATGCGCTCTGGCTGCTGTTCCTCTCGCGCATCGTGCAGGGGGCGGGCGGCGGGACCACCGGCGTGGCGCAGGCGTACGTCACCGAGACGGTGAAGGCCAGCAAGCGGGCCCAGGCGCTCGGCTGGCTGTCGGCCGCCACGAGTGCCGGGGTGGCGATCGGGCCGGCCATCGGCTCGTTCAGCAACCAGCACTTCGGGCCGGCGGCACCGGGCCTGGTGGCGGCGGCGCTCTGTGTCCTGAACGTGGCCTTCGCGTGGAAGTGGCTCCCCGAGTCGCGGGTGCCGACGCCGGCGGGCATGCCCTCGCGGCCCAAGCGTCCGGTCTGGCAGGCCGCGGCGGAGGTGGTGCAGCATCCCACGCGGCCGGTGTCGCGCCTCATCTGGATCTACGGCGTGGGCATGTTCGCCTTCACCTGCTTCACCTCGATCCTCGCCCTTTTCCTCGACGCCGAGTTCGGGGTGACGGAGCAGACCATCGGCTACTTCTACAGCTATGTCGGGGCGCTCTCGTTCGTGATGCGCTCGCTGCTGCTCGGGCCGGTGGTGAGCCGGATCGGTGAGGTGCGGGCCATGCGGGCGGGGACCACGGCGCTGGTGGTGGGGCTCATCCTGTACACGGTGGTCCACAAGGTGTGGATCCTGGCCGCCATCATTCCCCTGGTGCCGATCGGCACGGCGCTCCTCTTCCCGAGCACCACGGCGCTCATGTCGCGCGCCTCGCTCAAGGAGGAGCTCGGCACCACCATGGGCGTGGCGCAGACCTTCGCCGGCATCTCCCGCGTGGCGGCGCCGCTCCTCGCCACCGTGGCCTTCCAGCGCGTCACCCACGCGGCCCCGTTCTACCTGGCGGCCGTCGTGGTGGGCATCGCCGGGCTCCTGGCCACCCAGGTGGAGCCGCCGCCGACGCACACCACCGAGACACCGGTGCCACCGGCGCCGGCGCGATCCTAGGGCTGGGCGCGCGGGTTCACCGGTGAAGGGCAGGGGCTTCGGGGGATCGAGCCTGAGGTGAGTTTTGTGAGGCTCACCGCAGAGGCGCGGAGGCGCGGAGGGCCGCAGAGGACCTGCGCCCGGAGCGGGAAGATGGCCTCAGGGTGAGTGTGGTGAATTGATGGTGGCTTGGGAGCACCGGTGGGAAACGGTGCCAAACCCGAACCCACACCCACCAAAGCACAGCGGGCTCACCGTTCGATGAGCCCACCATCCCCGGGCAGTTCCTCCGCGGCTCTCTGCGCCTCCGCGCCTCTGCGGTGAGCCACAAGCAGCGGGGCCCAATCCCCTAGAACTCAGCCCCCACCGCCAGGTTCAGGTGCCCGAGCTTCGCGTCTCCCGCGCCGTAGGTGGTGGTGATGCGGCGGTACTCGAGGCCCAGCACCAGCGGGGCCGGGCGCCAGTGCAGGTGGGCCCCCCAGGTCTGGTTCTTGAGGCGCTGGGTGGTGGTATCGAGGTCGGCGTCCTTGGGATCGTCCATGCCGAACATGGCGCCGAGCTCCACCGAGGGGCTTGGCAGGATCAGGAGCTGCGCCCAGCCGCCATGGGTGCGCACCGGGCGCCCGCCGAGTCCGAAGTTCTGCCCGATGCCGCCGCCGCCAAGGCCCGCGAGGGCCTGGCCGCTGAAGGCCTCGCCGCGCAGCTCGAGCGCCTTGCCCACCGGGATCCGCACCGTGGCGGCCACGGCCTTGGACGGGAGCAGCGAGTCGCCGGTGGTGGAGAGCCAGCCGTAGTGGCCGCCGACGCCGATCTCGCCCGTGGCCCCGAAGCGGAAGCGGAGGCGGCCCTGGAGGTAAGGCCGCTCGGTCTGCTCCGCGCGATCCGGCTGGGTCACGAACGGGCCCTGCGCGGCGTAGCCGGTGGGCGCCAGCACCGCGCCCTCGAGTTCGAGCGCCGCGTGGGTGCCGGCGAGGATCTCCCCGGTGGCCCGCACCTGCGGGATCCAGAGCCACAGGTTGCCGCTGCTCGACAGCGACGAGAGCCCGAGGCTCCCGAGGCTCGACGGGTTGAGCTCCGCGATCGGCGGCGCCTCCTGGCCCACCAGCACCCGGAAGCGGGTCCAGCGCATCTCGCCGATGGCGCGCCGGATGCGGAGCAGCGGGAAGGTGCGCCCGCCGTTCGAGGGCTGCTGCCCGCCCCAGAAGTCCACGTCGACTTCGGCCGAGAAGTCGCCGCCGAGGACGCCGCCGGCGAAGGCGCGCGCCGTGACCCGTGTCTGGCGCATGGTGGCGCCGAGGCCGGCGTTGGGGAAGCTGTCGCCCGCGTCGCGCAGCACGGCGAACTGGGGCAGGTCGCTGTTGTTGCTCTTGGCCGAGGTATGGAAGCCGTTCATCAGGACCATCGTGTGGATGGTCACCTCGGGGGCGGGCTGGTCCTGCGCGGCGAGCGGGCGAGCCAGGGCGGCCGCGGGCAGGGCGAGCAGGGCAAGGGCGAGTCGGCGCATGGGCAGGGCCGGTATGGGTGCGGTTGACGCCCCTGAGGGGCGGGGGATAAGCTAGTGCCAATGTCCTTTATACGCCTCTCATGGCGATTCGGGCTTGCCACCCTCTGTGCGGCCGGGCTCCCCCCCGCCCTCGCCGCCCAGGGCGTCACGGTCACGGGCCGCATCACCATTCAGGACCGCGACGGCCGCCCCGGCACGGATCAGGCGCAGGCGGTGGTCTGGCTCGAGGGCGCGGGCGCCCCCGCTGGCGCCCCGGTGACGGTGGAGCTGGCCACCGAGGGCAAGCAGTTCGTCCCGCACCTGGTGGTGGTGCCGCGCGGCTCCACGGTGGCCTTTCCCAACCACGATCCCTTCAACCACAACGTCTTCTCCCTCGCCGCCGAGCGGGTCTTCGACCTGGGGCTCTACGGGCGGGGGGAATCGAAGTCGGTGGAGTTCACCGCGCCGGGGGTGATTCGCGTCTACTGCAACGTGCACGCGCAGATGCGGGGGCTGGTGGTGGTCCCCGGCAGCGGCCTCTTCACCCAGCCCGAGACCGACGGCACCTTCCGCCTGGAGCGCGTGCCGCCTGGGGAGTACGTGCTGCACGTCTGGCACGAGCGCACCGCCGAGGTGACGCAGCCGCTCCGCGTGGGTCCCGCAGCGCCCGCGCCCGTCCTGATCGCGCTCGACGCGCGCGGCTACCGCCTGGTGCAGCACAGGGACAAGAACGGCAAGTCCTACAGCGACCGGAGCCGGCGCTATTAAGACCTCCCTCCTGCGCGGCCTCGGCCTCAAGCTCTTCCTCGCCACCGCCGCGGTGGTGGTGCTGACGCTCGGCGGCGCGCTGCTGCTGGTGCGGATGCGCGCCGGACAGGCGGCTGACGCCGCCATCGATCAGGGGCTCGTGGCCACCCAGTCGGCCATCGACGATGCGCTCGACGGGCGCAGCCGCACCCTGGAGCGGGCCGCCCAGGTGCTCGCCCGCGTCCCCACCTACATCTCCCGCATCGAGGAAGCCCTCCGCGCCGGCACCCGGGGCGACCTGCTCGACGCCGCCAATGAGTTCCGCACCCAGAGCGGCGCCGACTGGGCCATGATCGTGGACGCGGGCGGCGTGCTGCAGGCCTGGACCCGTGACCCCGACGCCAGCGGCGTGGAACTCGGCGAGAGCCCCCTCGTGGGCGATGCGCTCGGTGGCACGCCGGCCCGCGGCACCTGGATCGAGAGCACCCCCGCGGGCGATTCGCTGTACCAGGCGGTGTCGGTGCCCCTTGGCGCCGAGAATGCGCCGGTGGTGGGGGCGCTGATCGTGGCCGTGCCACTGGATGGGGCGCTGGCCGAGCGGCTCAAGCGGCAGACCGGGTCGGAGGTGGTGTTCATCTCGTTTGACACGCTGGGCGCGCCCCACGTGCACGCCGCCACGGTGCCGGCTGAGCAGCTCGAGGGGGCGCTGCAGGAGCGCTACGCGGGCTCGGGCGGGGCGGTGGACTCGGTGCCGGCCCGCCTGCGGGTGCTGGCCGGGGGCAAGACCTGGATCGGCGCGGCCGGCGCGCTGCGCACGGCCAGTGGCCTGATCGTGGGCGAGTATGCGGGGCTCCGCGCGCGCGAGGAGGCGCTGGCGCCGTTCGCCGCGCTGCAGGCGTCGTTCGTGTACGCGTTTGCGGGGGCGGTGGCGGTGGCGCTCCTCATCTCGCTGCTGCTGGCGGGCCAGATCACCCGGCCGCTCCGCCGCCTCGTCAGCCTCACGCGCGACGTGGCCGAGGGCCGCTACACCGGCCAGGTGGACATCCGCGCCAGCGACGAGGTGGGCGAGCTCGCCAGCGCCTTCCAGGGCATGGTGGCCGAGCTGCGCGAGAAGCAGCGGCTGGTGGAGTTCCTCGGCTCCTCGGCCACCGTGGCCCGGACCCAGGTGCTGCCCACGGGCAGCGCGCCCACCAGCGGCGACGTGGGCGTGGGGAGCGTGCTGAACGGCCGCTACGAGCTGCGCCAGCAGCTCGGCGCCGGCGGCATGGGCATCGTGTTCCGGGCGTTCGACCGCGAGCTCAAGGAGCCCGTCGCCATCAAGACCCTCCGCCCCGAGCTGGTGGGCGACCCGGTGCTGCTCGAGCGGTTCAAGCAGGAGATCCGCCTGGCGCGGCAGATCTCCCACCCCAACGTGGTCCGCACCCACGACCTCGGCGTGGCCGATGGGCTCTACTTCCTCACCATGGAGTTCGTGGAGGGGAGCGCGCTCGACGAGGTGATCCGCCGCCGTGGCGCGCTGCCGCTCGCGGTGACGCTCACCGTGGGCCGCCAGCTGCTCCGGGCGCTCGAGGTGGCGCACGCGCAGGGCGTGGTGCACCGCGACATCAAGCCGCAGAACCTGGTGGTGGACCCGCAGGGCTTCCTCAAGGTGATGGACTTCGGCATCGCGCGGCTGGTGGAGGGGCGGCAGGCGGCGCGGCCCAAGGGCGAGGCCCTCACCGCCGAGGGCTCCATCATCGGCACGCCGCAGTACATGGCGCCCGAGCAGCTGATGGGCGAGACGGTGGATGGCCGCGCCGACCTCTACGCCGCCGGCCTGGTCCTCTTCGAGTGCGCCACAGGCCAGCGCATGGTGCAGGGCGACTCCTTTGGCACGGTGCTCCTCAAGCAGGTGCAAGAGCCGCCCACCGACCCGCGGACGCTCATCCCCGGGCTGCCCGGGGACTTCTGTGCCCTGGTGCTCAAGGCGCTGGCCAAGCGGCCGGACGAGCGCTGGGCCACCGCCGCCGAGTTCCAGCAGGCGCTGGACCGCATCCGCTCCTGACCCGAGGCCCGACATGAGCGACGATCCCCGCATCGCGCGCCTCGAGGCGCGGGTGCAGGTGCTGGAGCGGCTGGTGCGGGACCTGGTGGCGGGGCGAGGCGCGAGTGTCCCGGACGCCGACGCGTCGGTGCCGCTCCCACCGCCGCCTGCGCCGCCGCCCCGGCCTTGGAGCGGGCACGTCGATGACCGCGGCGCCCCGGTCGACGCGCCGCACGAACCCACGCCCGCACCCCGGCCTGTCCCGCCTCATCCGCCAGCTCCACGCCCGCCGCAGCCGGCCGCGCCGGCCGCCAGCCGCTCACCCGGCGTGCTCAACGAGCAGTGGCTCGGCAGCCGCGGGCTGCTGGCAGTGGGCGTGGTGTTTCTGGTGCTCGCGGCCGGCTACCTGCTCAAGCTGTCGTTCGACCGGGGCTGGGTGTCGCCGCTGGCGCGCTGCATCGGCGGCGCGGCGGGGGGCGTGGTGGTGGGACTCGTGGGCTGGCGGCTTCACGGTCGGGGCCTTCGCACCTATGGGGCCGCGCTCCTCGGCGCGGGCGCGGCCATCATCTACCTGGCCGTCTGGGCCGCGGCGCAGCTGTACCAGTTCCTCCCGGCCACCCAGGCGCTGGTGGCGCTGGCGCTCGTCTCGGTGGGACTCGCGGCGGTGGCGTGGGCCATCGGGGTCGAGGCGCTCCTCGCCACGGCGGCGCTCGGCGCGTTCTTCGCGCCGCTCCTGGCCGGGCCCGAGGCGGGCAACGCCAACATGCTCCTCGGCTACCTCGGCTCCATGGGCGTGGGCTTCGGCGCCGTGGCGGCGCAGCGCCACTGGCGCGTGGCCATGGGGATCGTGGCCCTCGCCTACTTCGGCATCGCGCTGCCGTCGGCGGCGGACAAGGCCTCCGCGCTGCCGCTCTGGCTCTACGGCATTGGCGGCGGTGCAGCCGGCCTCTTCGTGGGGCTCCGCGAGGGGTGGTGGGAGACGCGGTTCCTGTCCTTCAGCGGCGGCTGGGCCTTCCTCGCAGCGGCCGATGCGCACACGGCTGCCGCCTGGCCCAACCTCGCGGGCGCCTTGGTGCTCGCGGCCCCGGTCTGGTGGCGCGCCTTCCAGGCCGATCTCGTCTGGCCCGGGCGCTCGGGCCCCAACGTCACCTCCACCAAGGAGGGGATGTACGTCCGCCCCTTTGCCTTCGGCGAGACGTGCTATTTCTACGTCACGCCGCTTGCCGTGGCGGTGGCGCTCTGGTCCGTGGACAAGGCCTGGTTCGGTGAGCATCCGGGCGCTGCCGCGGCGCTGGTGGCCCTCCCGTACCTCGTGGCCGGGTACCAGCAGGAGCGACGCCCCTTCGCCATCGTGGCCGTGGGCGCGCTCGCCTGGGCCGCAGTGCTGCAGGAAGATGTCCTGCTCCGCGTCTGGCTCCTCGCCCTCCTCTCCCTCGCCACCACCGCCGCCGACCGCCTGCTGCAGCGGCGCGACGGCCGCATCCTCTCGCTGCTCGTGTACGCGGGCGCACTCTATGTCTTCGGGACCGACGCCCTCCCAGCGCGTGAGGCAGCCGACCCCGCCTTCACCAGTCCCTTTGCCCTGACGCTGTGGCTGCTCGTGGCCACGGCGGTGGTGCAGGCGGCCGTGCTCATCACGGACGAGGCCTACCTCGGGGAGCTCTCGGTCCGCCTCCTCTACTGGGGCGCCGCCGGCCTGCTCCTCTTCCTCGGTGTCTCGGCGGAGCTGATGCGGGCCTCTGGCCAGAGTGCCATGGCCCCCGACCAGCGCGCCCTCGCGGGTGGCCTGGCGGTGAGTGCCTGGTGGATCCTCTATGCCGGCGCCTGCTTTGCCGTGGGCTTCCGCCGCCAGCTCCGAGGCCTCCGTCTCACCGGCTTCGTGGTGGCGGGGCTGGCGGTTGCCAAGGTGGTCCTGGTGG
>JBGAOL010000071.1:0-12992 GCA_044221825.1 Gemmatimonadales bacterium | reverse complement strand
GCGGGAGTACGTGAAGGCGCTCGGCGAGGCGTTCAAGCTGCCGGTGCAGTGGCCCGTGCACCCATAGCGGCGGAGCTATGCTCCGCCGTCTGGATCTTCGGGATCGTGCACGGGGGTTGAGATCGAGTCGGCGGAGCGTAGCTCCGCCGCTACGGGTCGGGGAGAGAGGCGGGGCTCGTCGGGAGACGGGCCCCGCGTTTTTCGTGTGCCGGTCCAGAGGATCAGCGGGTGCTGTCCACCACCGCGCGCAGGTCGCGGGCCCAGCCCTCGGGGTCGGTGGGCGGGCGGAAGGACCAGGAGACGCGGGACTGGCCGCTGCCGGCGGCGATGACGAGGCGGTCGGCGTCGCGGCGGATGTCCACCTCGCGGCGGGTGCGCGGGGTGAGCTCGAGGCCCTTCTTCTCGTTCTTGAAGATGTAGATGGTCTGCGGGGTGACGACGATCGAGGCGTCGCGGTCTTCCCAGCGGTTGCCGCGGGTGCTGCGGGAGTAGTAGGTGTAGCGGAAGACCTGGTCGTCGGCGCGGCGGAGGATGCCCTCCTGCTGGAAGCGCTGCTCGAGGTCGGCGGGGAGGTGGCCGGTGCCGGCGGGGGCGCAGGCGGCGAGGGCCAGCGTGAGCGCGGCGAGGGAGCGGAGCCGGGTCATGGGGTGGGCACCTTGAAGAAGGCGGAGTGGCGCGGGAGGCTCACCGCGTCGGGGGCGTGGCCCTCGAGCGAGGGGCGCGCGGCGGCGATGGCCTCGTGGCTGCCGGTGAGGGCCACGAAGTCGCCGGCCTGCAGCCGGTCCTCGGCCGTGGGATTGGCGATGCGGGCGTCCTCGCGCAGGATGGCGATGACCGAGGCGCCGGTGCGGCCGCGGAGGTTGAGCTGGCCCAGGGTTTTTCCGTCAGCTTCACTGCCGTGGGCCACGTGGACGGGCTCGAAGTCGCCGAGGCCGGGGAGCATGCGGCGCACCACGGGGAAGGCGCCGGTCTCGTGGTGCGATTCCTTGGCGAGGGTGGCCACCACCAGCTCGGCGCCGGCCTGCACGTGGCCCATGAGGTCGTTGGCGGAGCGCCAGAAGGCGATGCCGAGGACCACGAGCACGGTGGCCAGGAAGGCGGCGCCCGCGAGGCCCGGCAGGAACGGCTGGGTGGCGAGCACCAGCGGCACGCCGGCGAAGAGGACGATGGCGATCTGGAGCGAGGCGCTGAGCGCCCGGCGCGGGGAGCGGCCATTGTCCACGCCGCGTTCGGGGAGCGGCACGGCGAGGAGCGCCAGCTGGCGGCTCATGCGACCGGTGACGCGCACCATCCCGAAGATGAACGGGACGACGGCCGCCGCCTCGAGGCCGCTCACCGCCCAGCTCGCGAGCCCGGGCGAGAGGCCGACCCCGGCAAGGAAGCGGGCGATCGGGACGCGGAGTGACGCGCCGAGCGCCACGACGCCGGCGATGGCGAGCGCATCAAGCAGGAGCCAGGCGAGGCCCGCGCGGATCCGGCGCCACGGCGACTCGGCGCGGCGGCTGGAATGGAGTTCCTCCACCCACGAGCCGTAGAGCGTGGAGAAGGTCTGCACGGGATGCGGGAGGCGGCGGTCCACCCAGGCGGCGATGAACTCCGAGCGGCGGATGAGCGCCGGCGAGAGGAAGGCCGTGAGCACCGAGACCGCCACCGCGATGGTGACGAGGAGCGGCGGCACCGCCTTGAGGCTCAGGCCCACGCCGGCAATGATGAACGAGAACTCGCCGATCTGCGCCATGGAGATGCCGGCCTGGATGGCGGTGCGGTTCCCCGCCCCGGCGAAGAAGCTCCCCACCGTCACCGCCACCAGCTTCCCCACCAGCACCAGCAGCGTCACGCCGAGCACCAGGCCGATGTGATCCCCGATGATGGCCGGGTCGATCTGCATGCCGATGGCCACGAAGAAGATGGCGGCGAAGACGTCGCGGAGCGGCTGCATCTTCTCCTCGAGCACCTTGCCGAGCCCCGACTCGGCGCCGAGCGCGCCCGCCAGGAAGGCGCCGAGCGCCACGGAGAAGCCGGAAAGGTGGGCGAGCCACGCCAGGCCGAAGCAGAGGCCGACGCTGCCCACCACGAGCATCTCGTCGTGCCGGAGCGTGGCCAGGCGGCGCACCATGCGCGGCACCACCAGCATGCCGAAGGTGACGAAGAGCGTGAGCACCACGGCCAGCTTGGTGAGGAGCTGGCCCATGGTGGGGCCGGAGGCGCCGCCGCCGCTCGCCACGGCGGTGAGGATGGCGAGGAGCAGCATGGCGGCGAGGTCCTCGAAGATGAGGGCCCCGAAGACCAGCTCCCGCAGGTGGCCGCCGACGGATTCTTCCTTGAAGGTGCGGACCACGATCATGGTGGAGCTGATGCAGACCACGGCGCCGAAGAAGAGGCTGGCGAGGCGGGTCCAGTCGAGCAGCTGGCCGGTGGCGTAGCCGAGCGCGAAGAGGGCCGGGAGCTCGACGATGGCGACGATGCCGGCGGTGGAGGCGGCGCGGGCGAGTGCGCGGATCCGGAAGTCGAGGCCGAGGGTGAACATCAGGAGGATCACGCCGAGCTCGGAGAGGAGCTGGATGGTGGCGGGATCGGAGACGAGCTGGGGCGTGAGGTGCGGGCCGACGATGAGGCCGGCGAGCAGGTAGCCCGCCACGATGGGCAGGCGGAAGCGGTGGAAGAGGAGCGCGGTGGCGCCCGCGGCCATCATGGTGATGGCGAGGTCCTGCAGGAAATGCCCGGCGGATTCCATGCCGGGAAGTTACCGGCTCGCCATCAGTTTGCGGAGGGTGCGAAGGACGCGAACCTGCGCCTGGGCGTGGCGGGCCGCGAGGAAGATGGTGTCGTCGCCGGCGATGGTGCCGGCCACGTCGGGCCAGGCGAGGCGGTCGATGGCGACGGCGACGCGGTTGGCCTCGCCGGCGGGGGTGTGGAGGACGAGGAGCGCGTCGCCGGCGGTGTCGACGGCGAGGACGCCGTCGGCGATGCGGCGCTCGTCGGGATGCTCGGGCTCGGGGGCGATGCGGGCTGGGCGCTGGTAGGCGCCGTCCACCTTCACGAGCTTGAGGGAGGTGATGTCCCGGCTCACCGAGCTCTGGGTGACGTCCCAGCCCTCGGTGTTGAGGGCGTCCGCGAGTTCCTCCTGGGTGCGGACGGGACGGGTGCTGATGAGCTCGAGGATCCGAAGCTGGCGCTTGCGGCGGTCACCGGTCATCCGCACCCCGTGTGGTCATCGGCCGGCGAGCCGGGCCATGGCGCCGTCGAAGCGGCGCTGCTCGCGGGCGGTCCAGGTGCGCGCGGCGCGGAGGCGGGCGCGGACCTCGTTGAGGCCCAGGTTGCCGAGGCCGCCGGTGCTCTTGCGGCGGCCGATGATCTCCTCGGCCACGGGCTCGCGCCAGAGGTCGCCCTCGCGGATGGCGGCGGCCACCTCGCGGTAGGCGGAGCGGAAGGCGCTGCCGCCTTCCACGCGGCGCATCACCTCGTCGGTGGCCAGGGGGCCGCCGGAGAGGATGTTGCGGCCCACCGTCGGCTCCACGCCGAGGCGGGGGACGGCCACGGCCATCATGGAGAGCATGCCCTCGAGGCGGTCCACGCCGCGCATGACCGGCTCCTTGAGGAGCTGGAAGTCGCGGTGGTAGCCGCTGCCGAGCTTGCCCTTCACGGCGAAGACGGCGGCGAGGTCCCCCTCCAGCGCGGCGGCGCGGCCGCGGGTGAGCTCGAAGAGGTCGGGGTTCCGCTTGTGCGGCATGATGCTCGAGCCGGTGGCGAGGTCGGGAGGCAGGAGCAGGAAGCCGAACTCGTCGGCGCTGTAGGTGATGATGTCGCCGGCGAGCTTGGCCAGGTCGTGGCCGAACTGGACGCACCAGAAGAGCACCAGCGCTTCCTTCTTGCCGCGGTTGTTCTGCACCGAGGCCACGTTGTGCTCGAGGGCGGCGAAGCCGAGCGCCCGGGCGGCCACCTCGCGCTTGATGGGCAGCGGCACGCCGTAGCCGGCGGCGCTCCCGAGGGGCGACTTGTCCACCGCGCTGAAGACGAGCGGGGTGCCCTCGACGGTGTCGAGGAACTGCTCCGCGAAGGCCGCGGCCCAGAGCCCCGCCGAGGACGGCATGGCGCGCCGGGTGTGGGTGTACCCGGGCCAGAGCACCCGCTGGTGCCGCTCGGCGAAGATGAGCAGGCTCTCCACCAGGTCCAGCGCCTCGGCCGTCAGGAGGAGGATCCGGTCCTTGAGGTAGAGGCGGAGGTCGGTGGCCACCTGGTCGTTGCGGGAGCGGCCGGTGTGGAGGCGCTCGCCGGTGGGGCCGAGCTTGGCGGTGAGCCAGTCCTCGACGGCGGTGTGCACGTCCTCGTGCTCGGGAGTGACGGCCAGGCGGCCCTCGTCCACCTCACGCAGGGCCTGGCGGAGGCCGGCGCGGAGGCGGGTGTACTCGTTGGGCGTGAGCAGCTTCGAGGCGCGGAGGCCCTCGATGTGGCCCAGGCTGCCGAGGATGTCCCACGCGATGAGGCGGGCGTCCCAGAGGCGGTCCTCGGCGGCGGTGTAGTCGAGCATCTCGCGGTCGAGCGAGTGCCCCGCGGACCAGAGGGTCTTGGGGGCGGCCTCGACGACGGCCTTGAGCTTGCCGGAGGCGCGGGAGCGGCGGGGGGGCTTCGTGCTCATGCGAGGTATGCCTGGGCCAGGGTCGCGTAGAAGCCCCGGGCTTCCGTGACCTCAGGGAGGTCCACGAACTCATCCGGGGTGTGCGACCGGCGGCTGGTGCCGGGGCCGCACTTGATGGCGTCACGGTCCCGTAAGAATACCCAGTCGGAGCACGTCGGAGAACCGAAGGGGGTCCCGGCCGGCCGGACCTGCCTCGCCAGGGCCAGGAGGCGGCTGCCGGCGGGGGTCTCGCAGGGCACCAGGCGGTCGCTGGTGACGACCACCTCGCAGTCGAGGGCCGCACGGAGGGCGTCCGCCAGCTCCGTGTGGGTCCAGGCGGGGGTGCTGCGGACGTCGAGGACGGCGCGGGCCGTCGGCGGGGTGACGTTCCGGCTCACGCCCGCCTCGAGGATGGTGGGCGTGGCGGTGGCGATGCCCAGGATGGGGTGGGTCCGCTCGCGGAGGAGCTCGGGGAGCCTCGCCACGTTCCGCGACAGCTCCACGATGGCATTGGTGAAGTCGGGGTTGTCGGCGGCGTAGCCGGCGTGGCGCTGGAGGCCCTTGGCCACGAGGTCGATCATCAGGAGCCCGCGCTGGGCGATGGCGGGCTCGAGGTTGGTGGGCTCGCCGACGACGGCGGCGTCGATGGGCTGGAGGCGCTCGACGGCCTTGCCCATGGTGGTGTGCTTCGTCTCCTCGCCAAACCCGAGGATCACCAGCAGGCGGCCCGTCGCGGGGCCGCCCGCATCGTGCACGTCCTTGGCGGCCATGAGCATGGCGGCCACGGACGCCTTGGCGTCGCCGCTGCCGCGGCCGTAGAGCGTGTCTCCCTCGAAGGTGGCCTCAAAGGGGGGACGGGTCCAGCCTTCGCCGGCGGGGACGGTGTCGATGTGGGAGACGAACGCCAGCGTGGAGCCGGCGGCCTTCCCGGGGACGGTGACCCAGACGGAGGCGTCATCCATGGCCGCCTGCATCCCCTGCCCCCGGGCCCAGTCTACGATCCACGCGCCGAGCTTCTCCTCCGTGCCGGACACGGAGGGAAACGCGACGAGGTCGCGGAGGAGGGCGATCTCAGCTCGCGAGGTCCACACCGAGGTAGGTCGCCTTTTCCTTGCGGCCGACGATCATGGTGCCGCAGCCGGCACCGGTGAACACCTCGAGCAGCAGCGAGTCGGGGGCACGGCCGTCGATGATGTGGGTGCGCTCGACGCCGCCGGTGGCGGCGCGGATGCAGGCCTCCACCTTGGGCCGCATGCCGCCGGCGATCGAGCCCTGCGCCATGAGCCCCTCGAGGTCGTCGGGGTCGGCGAAGGTGACGAGGGAGCTCGGGTCGTTCCGGTCCCGCAGCACGCCCGGCGCGCCCGTGAGGAAGAGGAGCTTCTGGGCCTTGAGCGCCACCGCGAGCGACTCGGCCACGGTGTCGGCGTTGACGTTGTAGACGTTGCCGTCGGCGTCGCCGGCGAGGCTCGCGATGACGGGGACGAAGCGGTTGCCAAGCAACGTCTCGAGGACGCGCGGGTCCACGCGGTCGATGTCGCCGACGTGGCCGTAGTCCACCTCGCGGGTGACGCCGGCGTCGTCCACCACCTTGACGGGCGGGCGGCGGCGGGCGGTGAGGAGGTCGGCGTCCACGCCGGAGAGGCCCACGGCCTGCATCTCGTGCTCGCGGAGGGCGGAGAGCAGGTTCACGTTGAGGGAGCCGGCGTAGACCATCTTGGCCACCTCGAGCGCGCTCTCGTCGGTGACGCGGCGGCCGGCCACGATGGTGGGCTCCTGGCCCAGGCGGCGGGAGAGCGCGGTGGCCTGGGGGCCGCCGCCGTGCACCACCACCACGCGGATGGAGAGCGACGACAGCAGGCCGAGCTGGGCGGCGACGCGGTCGAGGGCCTCGGCGTCGGCGAGGACGTCGCCGCCGAGCTTGACGACGAAGACGTGATCGCGGTAGGCGCGGACGTAGCGGAGGGCGCCCTTGAGGCCGGCGATGCCCTTCGTTGTGTCGATGCTCATCGTTGCTCCTCTTGGAGAAAGCTCGATCGCTCGCCAAAGCGAGCGCTCGGCAACTGACGTGCTAATTGGAGAAAGCTCGATAGCTCGCTAAAGCGAGCGCTCGGCAACTGAAGTGCTAAAGCACTCGTAATCCCCGAATAGGCGCGAGTGCTTCAGCACTTGTGTTCTTAAGCGCTCACTTCAGTGAGCGATCACGCGTTGGAACTCGCTTCAGCACGTCGTCGATGCTAGAGCTTGCCAATCATGTCCAGCAGGAGCGCGCGCTGGACGTGGAGGCGGTTCTCGGCCTCGTCGATCACGGCGCTCGACGGGCCGTCGAGGACGGCGTCGTCGATCTCGACGTTGCGGCGGACCGGGAGGCAGTGCATCACGGCGGCCTTGCCGCCGCGGGTGGACTTGAGGCGCTGCTCGGTCATGCGCCAGTCGCGGAGGCCGGCGCGGTGCGCCTTCTCCTCCTCCGGGCGGCCGAAGTACTTGAGGGAGCCCCAGCTCTTCACGTAGACGGCGTCGGCGCTGGCCATGGCCTCGTCGGGATCGTCCATGATGTGGACGAAGCCGCCGCCCCGTTCCTGGGTGATCTTCCGGATGAGGGCGGTGTCCTCGGGGTCGAGCTCGTAGCCCTCGGGGCGGGCGATGACGATCTCCATGCCGTTGTGCGCGGCGGCGAGCGCCGCGCTCGCCGGGACGGCGGTGGGGAGCGACTTCGGATGCCAGGCCCAGAGGAGGACGAAGCGCTTGCCCTTGGTGTCGCCGAGCTTCTCGCGCAGCGTCAGGGTGTCGGCGAGCTGCTGGCAGGGGTGACGGCGCGCCGACTCGAGGTTGACCACCGGCTTCTCGCAGAACCGGGCGAAGTCGCGGACGATGTGGTCCTCGCGGGACACGGCCCAGTCGCTGCCCCGCGGGAAGGAGCGGATGCCCACCACGTCGGCGTAGCGCCCCAGCACGCCCGCCGCCTCGCGGATGTGCTCCACGGTGTCCCTGTCCATCACGGCACCGGACTCCGTTTCCCACGTCCAGCTGCTGCGGCCCGGCTCCAGCACCACGGCGTGGCCGCCGTGGAGGAACATGGCGGTCTCGAAGCTGGTGCGGGTGCGGAGGCTCGGGTCGAGGAAGACGTTGGCCATGACCTTCCGCTCGAGGCCGCCGAGGACCTTCCCCTGCTTCACCTTGACGGCGAGGTCGAGGATGCGGTCCACCGCCTCGGCGCCGTACTCCTCGGCGGTGATGAAGTCGCGCTTGGTCACGCCAGGACCTCCGTGAGGGCGGCGAGGAGGAGGTCGGCCTCCGCGCGGGTGAAGCTGAGGGGCGGCAGCAGGCGGAGGATGGTCGGGTCGCCGCTGGTGCCCGTGAGGATGCGGCGCTCGAAGAGCGCCTTCTGCACCGGGGCGGCGGGGCGGTTGAGGCGGAGACCCAGGAGGAGGCCGCGGCCCTCGACGCCGACGACGTTCCGGATCTGCTTCGCGCCGGCGACGAGGTGCTCGCTCACGGCGCGGACGTTGGCGAGGAGCTGCTCGTCGTCGATGACCGCGAGGGTGGCGAGGGCGGCGGCGCAGGGCACCGGGCCCCCGCCAAAGGTGCTGCCCAGGTCGCCGGTGGTGATGCCGGTGGTGACGGCGGGCGAGGCCACGACGGCGCCGATCGGGAGGCCCGAGGCCAGCCCCTTGGCCATGGTGATGATGTCGGGCGTCACGCCGAAGGCCTCCGCGGCCGTGAAGCTGCCGAGCCGGCCCACGCCGCACTGGATCTCGTCGAAGATGAGCACCACGCCGTGCTCGGTGCAGAGCCGGCGCACTTCCTTCAGGAACTCCACCTTGGCGGCGATGGCGCCGCTCATCCCCTGCACCGGCTCCACGATGACGGCGGCGACGGTGGGGTTGATGGCGCGTTCGAGGTTGTCCACCGAGTTGAAGGGGATCTTGCGGGAGAGCGGCATGCCGGCGCGCTTCGCGCCTTCCTCGTACTTGGCGCCGTCGGTGACGGCGAGGCAGGCCACGGTGCGGCCGTGCCAGCCGCCGGTGACGGAGACGACGGGCATCCGGCCGGTGTGCTTCCGGGCCAGGTGGAGCGCGTTCTCGTTGGCCTCCGCGCCCGAGTTGCAGAAGAACACCTTGTCGAGCGGCGGCGGGCAGCGGCGCGCGAGCTCCGCGGCGAGGCGCTCGCGGTTCTCGTGCGGCAGCACGGTGCTGTAGAAGAGCAGCTTCGCGGCCTGGTCGGCGATGGCCCGGACCACCTGCGGGTGGCTGTGGCCCGTGGAGCTGACGGCGTGGCCGCCGTAGGCGTCGAGCCAGCGGTGGCCCTGGTCGTCGGTGATCCAGGAGCCCTGGCCCGAGACGGGGCGCACGGGAAACTGCGCATACACCGGGAGCAGCGCGGACTCAGTGGCAGCGGGGCGGCCGGCGGCGGAGCCCGCGGCCCCGCCCCCTTCCACCGCCCAGGCCCCGAGCACGCGGCTCCGGCCGGCTTCATTCAGCATGGGAAGATCCCTCCCCCCTTGAGCCCGGCCTCTTCCGGCAGGCCGAGCGACAGGTTCATGGCCTGGACGGCCTGGCCGCCCGCGCCCTTCACGAGGTTGTCCACCGCCACCATGACCTGGGCCTCGCGGCCGTCCGGGGTCTGGGTGGCGTGAATGATGGCGTAGTTGGTGCCCACGGCGTGGGTGAGCTCGGGCGCGCCCTTGGTGAGGCGCACGAAGGGCCGGTCCGCGTAGGCCTTCGCGAAGGCGCCGGGGACGTCCACCGGGGTCCCGCCGCCCGGCAGCATCACGTGGAGCGTAAGGTAAATGCCCCGCACGAACGGCCCCGAGTGCGCCATCAGGCGCGCGTGCGCGCCCGCGTCGCCGCTCCACTCGCGCCAGCGCTGCAGGATCTCCGCCTCGTGCCGGTGCCCCAGCACGGAATAGGCGAAGAGGTTGTGGGCCCGCGCGGGGTGGTGCGTGGTGGGCTTGGGGTGGACGCCGCTCCCGCTCGAGCCGGTGATGCCGAAGAGCGCCGGCACGTCGGTGAGGCCGAGCCGGGCGAGCGGGTAGAGCGCCAGCTGCGCGGCGGTGGCGAAGCAGCCGGGCGCGGCGAGCGCCGTCCTGCCCTTGAGCTCGTGGCCCAGCACGTCGGCCAGTGCGTAGGTGAAGCGCGGGACGAGGTGCGGCGACGGGTGCTGGCCGTAGAAGCGCGCGTAGAGCGCCAGGTCGCTGACGCGGAAGTCGGCCGCCAGGTCGATGACCAGGCCGGGGCCGGCGGTGAAGATCTCGTCGGCCACCTTGGAGGACTCGCCGTGCTCGAGCGCGAGGAACACGACGTCCGCGCCGGCGCTGGCCTCGCCCGGCGTGAGGCCGGCGAAGCGGGCATCGGTGAGCGGGGCGAGCGCGGGATGCACGTCGCCGAGCGGCACGCCGGCCTGCGAGCGGCTGGTGGCCACCACCTGGCCCACGTCGGGGTGGGCCAGCAGCAGGCGGAGGAGCTCGCCGCCGACGTAGCCGGCGGCGCCGATCACGGCGACGCGGAGCGTCATGACACCGAGGCGAGCGCGGGCTCGGCCACCTTGGCGCGCGCCTCGAGGGCGGCCTGCACCACGCCGAGGAGGCCGGCGGCGTCGCGCAGCGCGTTGTGGGCGGGGAGCTTGAGCTCGGCCGTGATGTAGTCGCGGCCCACCTCGTTGTCGGTGGCGGGGCCGGTGAGCACGGTGACGGGGAGGTTGAAGCGGTCGCGCATGAGGGTCATGGCGCCCCAGCAGCCCACGGGGTCGGGCGCGGCCATGACGTAGGCGGCGCCGACGGCGGTGAGCTCGGGATCGCGCAGGATGTCCTGCACGCCGTACTCGCCGAGGATGCCGTCACCCAGCTCGGCCACGATGACGTCGGGCTTGCTGGTGGCCAGGCGGTTCATGATGCCCTTGGCCGCGGTGACGGTGAGGCCCGCGCGGGTGGTGGCGATGCCGGTGTCGTTGAAGGTGAGCGCGGCGACGGCGCCGGCGTCCTGCATCGACAGCGAGTCCCGCATGAGCGAGACGCCCGTGAGCTTGGTGGCCGCCACGCGGTAGCCGGCGCGCGAGAGGCCGCGGACCAGCTCGGTGGCGGCCACGGTCTTGCCGGCGTTCATGCAGGTGCCGGCGATGTACACCACGGGCACGGTGCTCTCGAGCCGCTCGGCGAGGGGGACCGAGTGGTCCTTGATGTGCGCGGGGCGGCCGATGCGGTCGCCGAGCGCGGGGAAGCTCAGGATGGCGCCGAGGACCTCGGCCTTGAACGGCATGCCGTTGTCGGGGTTGGCGGAGGTGCACTTGCCGAGGATGCCGCCGAGGTTGAGGACCTCGATGGTGTCGCCGACGGCCACCGTGGGCGGGACGATGCCGGCAAAGCCGCGGAGGGCGCGGCGGTGGCCCAGGGTGCCCGCGAGCACGTCACCGGCGCGGAGGGTGACCATGCGGCCGGTCAGGTCCTCGACGGTGTTGTAGCTCGACTTGTCGTGCAGGATGCGCACGGCGAGGACGTAGCCCTCGGCGGCGATGATCTCGTCGCCGAGGATGACCTCGTGGGCGAGGTGGGCGTTCTTGGTGCTCGACGAGATCTTGTCGAGGCGGACTCGGGTGGTCTTCACCATGCCTGGTCTCCGGGGAAAAAGGCGCGGCCCGAGGGCCGCGCTTGCGACAGCGTGACGGTGGTCAGCGAGCGGCGGTCGCCTTGGCGTGGGCCTTGGCGGCGAGCATCTCGGGGACGGCGGAGACCTGGGAGAAGGCCTTGGCTTCCTCGCCGGTCCAGAGGCGGTTGTCCTCGCCGTAGGTGGCGACGGCGCGGTCCATCATGGAGAAGGGGCTCCGGGTGCCGACGACCTGGAAGCGGCCGGGCGCGAGGCGGACGCGGGTCTCGCCGGTGACGCGCTGCTGGCTGCTGGTGAGGAGCGCCTCGATGTCGCGGAGCGCCGGGTCGAAGTAGTGCCCCTCGTGCAGCCGGTCGCCGTAGAAGCGGCCGAGCTGGTCCTTCCAGAACACCTGCCACTTGGTGAGCACCAGCTTCTCGAGCTCGCGGTGCGCGGCGATGAGGAGCAGCGCGGCGCCGGCCTCGAAGCCGATGCGGCCCTTGATGCCGAGCGCGGTCTCGCCGACGTGGATGGCGCGGCCGAAGCCGTAGGCCTCGCCGAGGTCGCCGATGCGCTGGATGAGGTCGGCGCCCGCGAGCTGCTCGCCGTCGATGGCGACGGGGACGCCCTGCTCCCAGGCAATGATGATTTCCTTCCGCGCGGGCGCGTCGGCGGGGGGCTCGAAGAGCTCGTCGGGCGGGCCGGCCCAGGTGTCGTGGGTCCAGCCGCCGCCATAGGTGGTGCCCCAGAGGCCGCGGTTGATGCTGTAGGCGCCGGCCTTGGGCGGCACCGGGAGCTTCCGGGCCTCCAGGTAGGCGATGGCCTTGTCGCGCTGGAGGTTCTCCTCGCGGATGGGCGTGACCACCTGGAGGTCGGGCGCCAGCACGCGGAAGGCGATGTCGAAGCGGACCTGGTCGTTGCCGGCGCCGGTGGAGCCGTGCGCGATGGCGACGGCGCCCACCTTCCGCGCCACCTCGATGACCGAGAGGGCCTGCTGGGTGCGCTCGGCGGAGACGGAGAGGGGATAGACCTCGCCGCGGAGGACATTGCCCTGGATCAGGTAACGGACAAAGCGCTCGAAGACGGCCGCGCGCGCGTCCACGGTGTGGTGCTCGGCGGCACCGACGGCGTGAGCCTGGCGGGCGATGGCGTCGAGGTCGGCCTGGGTGGCGCCGCCGGTGTGGACGTAGGCGGTGACGACGCGCCAGCCCTGCTCGGCGAGCCGGGGGACGCAGTAGCTGGTGTCGAGGCCGCCGGAGAAGGCGAGGACGAGGGTCTTCATGTCATAAATATGCATTATGCACTCTGGCGCGCAAGTGGGCATGTCGCGGGGTCCGTGGCGCACGGGGGGCGCGCTCGTTCGTCTCTCCTCCCGTGCGCCGCGCCGAGCGGGGCGCCGCGTTTCCGCCATGACCCTTTCGGGAGACCCGACGATGTCCGACACGCCCCCGCACTTCACCGACACCAGCGCGCCGGAGCCACCGGGCCCCGGGGGGCCGGGCGGGGTGGAGAGTCACGTGGTGGAGGCGGGCGACACGCTGGGCAGCCTGGCGGCGCGCTATTACGGCGACGCGGGGCAGTGGCGGGTGATCCTCGACGCCAACCAGGACGACATCCCCGACCCGGGGCGGCTCTTCCCCGGACGGGTCCTCAAGATCCCGGCGCGCTGAGCCGGGAGGGAGATGCGAGATGCCTCGACTGCAGCTTTTCCGGGCCGCACTGGCACTGGTGGTGGCGGCCGCCGCCTGCACCCCGCGCGCGTCGGACCGTCCCGACCGGGGTGACACGGGCATGGGCGCCGG
>JBGAOL010000070.1:0-13570 GCA_044221825.1 Gemmatimonadales bacterium | reverse complement strand
GTGGCCGCGTACGTCCGCGCCCTCGGCCGCCGCCCGCCCGAGGTGCTCCCCGGCGACGCGATCCGCGGCCGCGCCCTCGTGGCGGGGAAGGGCGCCTGCCTCGGCTGCCACGTCATCAACGGGCAGGGCAGCGGCTGGGCCCCGGACCTGAGCGAGGTGGGCCTCCGCCTGGGCGGCGCGCGGCTGCGCGAGTCGCTCGTGGCGCCCGGCGCGCTCCAGCCGGTGTCCGCCCTGCCGTCGGTGCACGGGCCCTATCCGGCCTTCCTCATGGTGGAGGCCACCACCACCGCGGGCCGGGTCCACGCCGGCACCCGCATCACCGAGGATGACTTCGTGCTGGTCCTGCGTGAAGCCGACGGGACGATCCGGTCGCTCGAGAAGACCCGGCTCCGCAAGCTCGTCAAGCGGCCGGCCGCGAGCCCCATGCCCTCCTACGACGGCGTGCTCACCGGCGCCGAGCTCGACGACGTCGTTGCCTACCTCGCCTCGCTCCGGGGGGCGCCATGAGCATCCCCTCCCTCACCGAACGCGCGGCCCTTGGGCTGCGCCAGCGATGCGGCATGATGATCGCAGGGTTCGTCGTCGCGGCTGGCATCGGCGCGGCACCCGGGGTTTCGGCGCAGGTGACGGACGCCCGCCTCCGGCACGCGCGCGCCGAGCCCCAGAACTGGCTCACCTACTCCGGCGACCTCGGCGCCCAGCGCTTCTCGCCGCTGCGCGAGATCACCCCCGCCAACGTCGCGGGCCTCCGCCCCGCGTGGATCTACCAGGCCCTCGTGGCCGGCCCCCTGCAGGTGAGCCCGCTGGTGGTGGACGGCATCATGTACCTGACGGAGTTCCAGGGCCACGTGGCGGCGCTCGAGGCCCGGAGCGGCCGGGTGCTCTGGCGCTACAATCAGGCGATCCCGGCGAACCTGCTGGCCCTCGGCTTCGCCCCCACCAACCGCGGCGTGGCCATCCGCGACTCCACGGTGTACGTCGGCACCCCCGACGCGCGGCTGGTGGCGCTCGACGCCCGGAGCGGCGCCCTCCGCTGGAGCGTCCCCGTGGCCGACAACGCCATGGGCTACGCCATCACCGGCGCCCCGCTCGCCGTCGGCGACCTGATCCTGACGGGCGTGAGCGGCGCCGAGGCCGGCATCCGCGGCTTCATCGACGCGTACGATGCGAAGACCGGCACCCGCCGCTGGCGCACCTACACCATCCCCGCCCCCGGCGAGCCCGGCAGCGAGACCTGGGCCGGTGACTCCTGGAAGACGGGCGGCGGCTCCACCTGGGTGACCGGCAGCTACGATCCCGCGCTCGGCCTCGTCTACTGGGGCGTCGGCAACCCCGGCCCGCTCTGGAATGGCGACACCCGCGCCGGCGACAACCTCTACACCTGCGCCCTCCTGGCCCTCGACGCGCGGACCGGCGCCATCCGCTGGCACTTCCAGTTCACCCCGCACGACACCCACGACTGGGATGCCGCCCAGATCCCCGTGCTCCTCGACGCGACCGTGAACGGCCGCCCGCGGCAGCTCGTGACCATGGCCAACCGGAACGGCTTCTTCTACGCCCTCGACCGCGCCACCGGCGAGTTCCTGGCGGGGACGCCCTACATCCGGCAGGAGTGGGCCGAGGGTCTCGATGCGAAGGGCCGCCCCATCATGCGCCCCAACGCGGAGCCCACCGACACCGGCACCAACCTGACGCCCAACCTCCACGGCGCCAGCAACTGGTACAGCCCGAGCTACAGCCCGCTCACCGGCCTGTTCTACGTGGCCGCGCGCCAGATGGGGAGCCGCTACTTCAAGTACCCCGTCAGCTACACGCCGGGCCGCTACTTCCTGGGCGGCGGCGAGGCCGAGTTCGGCGGCGACACGGCGCAGGGGATGGTGAAGGCGCTGGAGCCGGCCACGGGCAAGGTGCGCTGGAGCTTCCCCCTCTTCTCGCCGCCCTGGAGCGGCGTGCTCTCCACGGCGGGCGGGCTGGTCTTCGGCGGGACCAACGAGGGGCAGCTCTTTGCGCTCGACGCGCGCACCGGGAAGCCGCTCTGGCACTTCCAGGCGGGGGCCGTCACCAACACCAACCCCGTCAGCTACGCGGTGGACGGCCGCCAGTACGTGGTCATGACGGCGGGCAGCGTGCTCATGACCTTCGCCCTGCCGGAGCGGCCGAGGCCGGTGGTACCTTAGGGCATCATGGAGAACATCGGCGAAGGGCTCATCTACTACGTGGTGTTCCTCTTCAGCACCACGGTGCACGAGGCCGCGCACGCCTGGCAGGCCAAGCGCGGCGGCGACCTCACGGCGTACCACGGCGGCCAGGTGTCGCTCGACCCCATGCCCCACATCCGGCGCGAGCCGTTTGGCATGGTGCTGCTGCCGCTGCTGACGGTGTTCCTCTCGGGCTGGCCCTTTGGCTACGCCAGCGCGCCGTACGACCCGCAGTGGGCGCTCCGCTACCCGAAGCGCGCCGCCGCGATGGCCGCGGCGGGGCCGATCAGCAACTTCCTGCTGGCCCTCGTCGCGGCCCTGCTGATCCGGGCGGGCATGGCGGCGGGCTTCTTCTACGCGCCGAGCAGCATCGGCTTTGGCCACATCGCGGGGACGGACCTGCACGGGCTCTGGCCCGCGCTGGCCTTCTTCCTCGGCGCCATGTTCTCGATGAACCTGCTGCTCGGCGCCTTCAACCTGCTGCCCCTGCCGCCGCTCGACGGGAGCGCGCTGCCGCTCGCCGTGCTCCACCCCGCCAACGCGCGCGCCTATCAGAACTTCCTCTGGGGCAACCCCATCCTCAGCATCTTCGGGATCATGATCGCGTGGAAGATCTTCACGCCGATCTTCTCCCCGATCTTCTTCGGCGCCATCGCCCTCCTCTATCCCGGCATGGGCTACCATTAACCCCGCCTCCGTCGCCACCCCTACCCCCTTGGTACGCGCGGCCTATAGGCCGCGCCTACGAGGGCGCGGCCTCCTGCTCGGGGGCGCCCTCCTCCTCCTCGCCGCCACCCTCCCCCTCTCCGCCCAGGCCAGCCTCGTCATCCTGGTCCGCCACGCCGAGAAGGCCACCGGCGGCGACGATCCGGGCCTCACCATGGAGGGCTGGACTCGCGCCGAGGCGCTGGTGAAGGCGCTGAGCTGCGTGAAGCTCGACGGCGTCATCACCACGCGCTACCAGCGCACCCGGCTCACCGCGGCGCCGGTGGTGAAGGCGCAGCAGCTCGAGCCGGTGGAGGTGGCCGCCAGCCGCGACATCACGGCGCACGCCGCCGAGGTGGCGTCGCTGGTCAACGCCATGCCGGCCGGGAGCGCCGTTCTCATTGTGGGCCACAGCAACACCCTCGCGCCCATCATCGCGGCGCTCGGCGGCCCCGCCATCGTGGAGCGGCCGAGTACGACGGCCTCTTCTTCATGGACCGGGGCGGCACCGCCGCCGCGGCCTGCTGGTGCGCGGCCACTACGGTGCGCCCGACGCGCCGGGGGCCGACGGCTGCCACGCGTCGCCCGCCCCATGAGTGCCGACCGCACCCTCCTCGCCGAGTTAGGCATCCAGCTGCTGGCCCTGGCCATCGGCGTGGGGCTCCTCTATGGAGCACCGCGGTCCACCCGCCGCCCCCCGACGATCACCAACTAGCCACGGGCATGGTGGGGGCGGCCATGGCCGGCCCTCCTCTTCCCGCGCCATTACTGCGGCCGGCGACCGGCCTCCTCTTCCCCGCGCCATTGCTCAATCTTCTTCTGTGACCTTGCCCGCTCATCTCGAGGACGCTGGTCCGGGTGGGTTTGAGGAGGGCGGCTGTAGCCGGCCCCTACCATGCCGACGCGTGCTGCTAGTCCTGCCCGGCGGCCAGCACCAGCTCCACCAGCGCCACGCGCCGCTCCCCGTCCCGGATCGCCACCTCGGCGAAGTGGAGGTGCTGCTTGCGCCGGACGCTGGCCACGAGCGTCAGCCGCTGCGTCGCGGGGCCGACCGGGGCCTCGAAGTGAGTGGTGGTCCGCACCAGCGGGGTCGCGCGCGGCGGCCGTTGGCCCAGGCCCACAGCGCCACCAGTTGTCCGCCGCCTCGATGAGGAGGACGCCGGGGAAGATCGGGTCACCAGGAAGTGCACCGCGTACACCCAGTGCGATGGGTCGAGGTCCCGCCTCGCCGGTGATCCCGGCGCCGGCGAGGGCCGTCACCCGGCTGACCTGCCGCATCGGCGCCAGCGGCAGGAAGGTGGTGCTGAGGTCGCCGGGCAGCGCAGGCGGCGCGGCGGGGGAGAGCGGGGACATGGCTTCCTCGGCGAGGGTGATGCCGAGGTACGTCGCGAGGGGGCCAGTCGGATTGCTTCCGGGTCGGCGGGAGGTCCAGCTGGTCCAGGCGGGGCTTGCGCTGGAGCGGACGCTGGCGCGGCGGGTGGGGAGGAAGCGGAGCTGGTGCACTGCTTCGGCGACGAGGCCAGCGGGGCGAGGAGCGGACCGATCCCTACCGCAATTGCGCCCCCGGCCCGGCAGGCTGACCCTACCGCCCGACGTCCCCGCGCATGGTCGGCCGCTCCCTGCGCTCGACCTCGGCGCCCCGCCGCTCGAGCCGCCGGTCCACCCCGCCCGCCGTCTCCCGCGACTCGACCGGACTGTCCGCCGGCGTTACCGGGAATTCCAGATACTCATCGTCGGAATTCCCACCACCGGGCGCATCGTGTCCCCGCGGTCGCCGTGATGGCCTCCGGCACCACGAACCCCAAGGCCTGCCGCATGATAGGTCCTTCCCGCCACCTGGCCACGTTGCCAATGGCGGGCGCGCGCCTTCCCGTCGCTCGACCGGCACTTCCCGGCACTCGACCGGTCTTTCCCGGCACTCGACCGGCCTTTCCCGCTACTTGACCGGCACTTCCCGGCACTTGACCGACGATTCCCGTTACTTGACCGGCTTCCCAGTTTGGGAATCGGGTCCCCAATTCGGTTGGGAACCGGATTTCCGGCTCACCCGGGAACGGTCTCCCCTCCTTCCTTCCTGCCCGCCGGCGAGTGGCACGCGTCTCAGTCATTGCCGAACCCGGCGATCGCAATGGCAAGCCCCATCGCGACGCCAGCCAGCAGCATCTTCTCCTTCCCGGTCCGGTCCTTCACGACGCGGGCGGCCTCTCGGTGCCGCAGTCGCGGAGCATCTTCACCCTGCGGCCCCGGGCCAGGTCCTCGACGTCGCCCTCGATGACGTTCCCCCGGTCGGCGAGGAGCAGGAGCGTCCGGTGCGCGATGCGGCCTTCGCTGTCGCGCAACGCCCGGTCGCGGAGCAGTCAGGGAGCGTCATGGGATCACCCTGAAGTAATCCCGCCGTGTCCGAACTTCGGGGGCCTGATTTCTGCCTCTTAGGGGGGAGGCCCGGGTGCCCCTCCCGGCCCGATGCGCAAAGCCCCGGGCCAGCCCACTTTAGGGAACCTTGTCTCCCTTGCGCCTTTGCTTCCCGCCGGGTTCACGTGCCGCCCCCGGGGACCATTCGTCGAGTGCCATGGTCGAGCCACGCTGGCGGGTCCTGATCGCGGATGACAACCCGGACGACCGCGCCCTGATCAAGGGCGCGCTCCTCCGCGGCGCGGTCGCGCGCGCGTTCCGCTTCGTGGAGGTGGGCAGCGTGGCGGAGGCGCTGGCGCGCGTGCGGGGGGACGCCGAGCCGTACCAGGCGCTGCTGGTGGATTACACCCTGCCCGACGGCACGGCCTTCGACCTCCTCGCCGGCCTCCCGCGCGAGCCCGAGGGGCCCGGGATGCTCCCGCTCCTCCTGCCCGCCCCGGTGGTGGTGGTCACCGGCCGCGGCGACGGCGAGCTCGGCGCCCGCCTCCTCCGCGCCGGCGCCACCGACTTCGTGGGCAAGGACTGGCTGGGGCCCGGCAGCGTCACGCGCGCGGTGGAGAACGCCATCGAGCGCTTCGCGATGGCCACCGAGCTGCGCCAGCGCCAGCGGGCGCTGCGCGAGAGCGAGTCGCGCACCCGGACCATCTTCGAGCACGCCACCACCGGCATCGCCATCATCGACGCCGGCGGGCACTACCTCCGCTGCAACGCCGCCTACTCCGCCATCACCGGCCTGAGCGAGGAGGAGCTCCGCCACCGCGAGTTCCCCGCGCTGCTGCACGCCGAGGAGCGGGAGCGGAGCCGGGCGCACATGCAGCAGCTGCTGGCGGGCGCCATCCCCTCGTACGAGCTCGACGGGCGCTTCATCCGGCAGGACGGCTCGGTGCGCTGGGTGCACAAGTTCGTCTCGGTGCTGGACATGGAGGACGGGCGGCCGCACGAGCTGATCTCGCTGGTCACCGACGTCACCGCCCGCCGCGCCGCCGAGGCGGAGCTGCGCGAGCGGGACGACGCCGCGCGCCTGGTGGCCGACACGGCCGCGCGGCTGGTGCTCGGCAACGCGGGCGGGGCCTCCACCGAGGAGGTGCTGAGCAGCACCTTCCGCGAGCTGTGCCGCCGGGTGGACGCCGACTGCTACCTCCACTACACCCTCGAGGCCGACGGCGCCCTGCAGCTGGTCTCGAGCCTGGGCGTGGACCTGGCGGCGCACCCCGGCGTGACGCGGGTCCAGCCGGGCGAGTACCTCTGCGGCCAGGTGCTGGCCCGCGCCATGCCGCTGGTGCTCGAGGAGCACGAGCTGGCGGAGTGTGAGGCGGCGCTGCCGGGGCTCCGCGCGTACGCGGGCTATCCCATCGCGGCCGAGGACCGGGTGTTCGGCGTGCTGTCGTTCGCCAGCCGGCGGCGGGGGCGCTTCCGCACCACGGAGCTGGACCTGATCGCCACCCTGGCCGACCTGGTGGCGGCGTGGATGGATCGCGCCCGCCTGACACGGGCGCTGCGGGAGCGGGAGGAGCGGCTGGCGCTCTTCATCGCGCACGCGCCCGCCGGGCTCGCCATGTTCGACCGCGACATGCGCTGCCTCGCCGCCAGCCGCCGCTACCTCGGCGACTTCGGCCTCGACGGGGAGGTCCGGCTCGACGAGGTCCCGGCGCCCCGCCGCCTGGCGCGCGGCGCACCGGCGCGCCGAGGTGGTGAGTTCCGGCGCTACGCGCTCCCGCCACGACTCATCCCGGCACCGAGGACATCACCGCCCGCCGCCGCATGGAGGACGCGCCCTCGCCGGCGAGGTGGCGAGTTCCGGGCCAGGGGGAGGGCCTACGCGCTCGCCGGGGAGGAGCGGTGGGTGCGCTGGGAGGCGCGCCCCTGGGTCGACGGGCAGGGCGAGGTGGGCGGCATCATCCTGGCCACCGAGGACGTCACCGAGGAGCGGCGCCTGACGGAAGAGCCCGCGCTCAGGGGCTGTGGACCGCGACCTGGCACCTGGCCGATCAACGGAGCGCGAGCGCCGAGCGGGTCGCAGCGGACCTGGGCGGCATCATCCGGTGGAGGAGCGGCGCCTGACGGAAGAGTTGCGGCTCCACCGCGAGGAGCTGCAGCGGCTGGTGGAGCGCACCGCGGAGCTCGAGGCCTCGCACCGGCGCCTCCGGGTGTCGGAACGGATGGCCTCCCTCGGCACCCTCTCCGCCGGCCTGGGCCACGACATGGGGAACCTGCTGATGCCCCTGCGCGTGCGGCTCGACACGCTGCAGGCGCTCGACCTCCCGCGCGAGGTGCAGCGCGAGCTCGACGGCATCCGCGCCTCCGCCACCTACCTGCAGCGCCTGGCCAGCGGGCTCCGGCTGCTGGCCGTGGACCCGCAGCAGGCGGCGCAGGAACGGGCCCTCGAGGTGGGCCGCTGGTGGCGCGAGGCGGAGGCGGTGCTCCGCAACATCCTGCCCCGGGGCACCCAGCTCGAGGCCGTCATGCCTGACGAGGCGACCTGGGTGCGCATCTCCACCCCGGCGCTCACCCAGGCGGTCTTCAACCTGGTGCAGAACGCCGGCGACGCGCTCAAGGGGCTGCCGCCCGGGATCGTCACCGTGGCCATCCGCCCCTGCGGGCCCGAGGTGCTGGTCCGGGTGAGCGACACGGGGCCGGGGATGAGCGCGGAGGTGCAGCAGCGCTGCATGGAGCCGTTCTTCACCACCAAGGCGCGCGGCATCAGCACCGGCCTGGGCCTGGCGCTGGTGTACGGCCTGGTGCAGGAGGCGGGTGGCGTGGTGGAGCTCGCGTCGGCGCCGGGCCAGGGCACCACCTTCACCCTCCGGCTCCCCCGGGCCGAGCCGCCGCTCGGCCGTGGCGCCCCAGGGCGGAGTGCGTACGTGGGGATGGGCAACCCCCGGCTCCGCGCCTACGTGGCGGCCCACCTCCGCCAGCGCGGCTGTGAAGTACAGGCCGACCCCGACGCGGCCCGGACCGCCGACCTGCTCGTGGTGGAAGGCGACGTGCCCCCTGGGGCCCGCGGCCGGGTGATCGCCCTCCCGGCGGATGCCCCGTTCGGCGACGTGAAGCAGGCGCTTCGCGCCGCCCTCGAGGAACTCGATACACCCATGGTGACCACGTGACCCTGCCTACGTCCGGCACCGGCCGCCGCCACGCCGTCCTCTGCGTGGACGACAACGCGGAGATCGCGGCGGCCCTCGAACTGCTCTTCTCCCGGCTCCCCGACTTCGAGTGGCTCGGCTGGCTCCCCGCCGCCGACCACCTGGTGGCGGAGGCGCTGGAGCGGCATCCCCGGCTGGTGCTGGTGGACATCGACCTCCCCGGCACCGATCCCTTCCGCGCCATCGAGGAACTCGCCGAGCGCGATCCCGAGGTGCGCGCCGTGATGTTCAGCGGCCACGTCCGGCCCGAGCTGGTGGACCGCGCCCTCGGCGCCGGCGCCTGGGGCTACGTGTCCAAGAACGACGGCGAGGAGGAACTCCTCTCGGTGCTCCGCCAGGTGGCCGCCGGCGAGTTTGCGCTCAGCAGCGAGGCCGGTAGAATGCACGTGTAGCGGCGGAGCCCTCCGGAGCTACGCTGCCGCCGGCGGAGCTCGCTCCACCGTCTGGATCTCCAAGATCCTGCACGATGGTGGGATCGAGTCGGCGGAGCGTAGCTCCGCCGCGACGTCTCTTCTCTCCCGGCCTCCCATGACACGCTGCTCCCCGCAGGCCACGTTCACCCTGGTCCTGGCGCTCGCCGCCTGCGCCGGCGACACGTCACGCACGCCCGCGGCCGACTCCACCGCCGCCGACACCGTCACCCTGACCCCGAGCCCCGGCGACTCGCTGCTGAGCCTCGAGCGCTCCCCCTGCTTCGGCTTCTGCCCGGTCTACACCCTGACACTCCTGGCCGACGGCCGGGGTTTCGTGAAGGGCAACGCCCCGACCGCCAGCTTCCGGCGGGAGTTCACGGTGCCGCGGGCGCGCCTCGACGCCCTGGCGCGCGACATGGTGGCGAATGGCTTCCTGGCGCTCGACTCCACCTACATCCCCGGTGATTCCCTCTGCAGCCAGCCGGCCACGGACTTCCCGGCGAGCATCCTGACCCTCTGGCAGGGCGGCACGCGACACGAGGTGCGCTACTACCATGGCTGCTACCCGCAGGAGGAGGACGCGCCGCCGCCCATCCGCAGCTACCTCCGGTGGGCGCTGGCGGTGGACTCGCTGGGACGGACCCTTGAGTGGGTGGACAGCCTGCGGGGCCGCTGACCCCGGGCCGCATTTGCGCCGGTGCTCGGCGGGCCTTTAGTTTCGCCCATGCGAATCTCCCTTCCTTTGATGGCCGTCGCGCTCGCTGCCTGCAGCGGCACGGCCGCCCAGGGCCCCGCGCCCGCCGCCTTCCAGCTCACCGATTCCACCATCGTCGTCGATTCCCGCACCGGGGCCACCCTCCCCACCGCGGAGCTGCTGCGCCGAGCGCAGGCGGCCGACTACGTGCTGCTCGGCGAGTACCACGACAACGCCCGCGACCACGAGGTGCGTGGCCGCCTGCTCCGCGCCCTCGCGGCGCGGAAGCCGGGCGTGGTCTTCGAGCAGTTCACCTGGAACGACAGCACCATGGCCCGGCCGGCCGCCGTGGACACCACCTGGCTCGACGCCCACGGCTTCGACCGGAAGGGATGGCGCTGGCCGCTCCATGAGCCGGTGGTGGACGCGGCGGTGGCGGTGGGCCGCGAGCTCCGCGGCAGCGGCGTCAAGCGCGAGGTGCTGCGCGCGGTGGTGCGGAACGGCATCGGCACGGCGCCGGCGCCGCTCGCCGACCTCGTCACCCGCTACCCGCTCGACAGCGTGCAGCGGAAGACCATCGACGACGAGCTCCTGGCCAGCCACTGCGGCCAGCTCCCGCTCAACATGGTGCCCGGCATGCGCGCCATGCAGGAGCTGCGCGACGCGGCCATGACCAACGCCCTCCTCTCGGCCGGCGCCACCGGGCCGGCATGGCTCATTGCGGGCAACGGGCACGTGCGGCGGGACATCGGGGTGCCGCGGATGCTGTCGAGGGCGGCGGCGGGCAAGCAGGTGCTGGTGGTGGGCCTGCTGGAGCGGGACAGCACCGGCGCCATGCCGAGCGCCGAGGAGCGGCAGCTCTACGACCTGGTGCTGGTGACCCCGCGCGCCGCGCGCGAGGGCGGTGATCCCTGCGCGCGGCCCAGCCGCGCCCTCGACATCGCGCGCGACTGCCCGCTCGCGGGGCTATGTCGAAGGGCGCGGCCCTTGGGCCGCGCCCCACCCGCGCATGGAACATCGCCCGAGATATTTCCGTACGCTTGGCGCCGGCTCCCCGCCGGTGAGCTCGTGGTGGTGCAGGGTGCATCGTGGGCGCGGCCCAAGGGCCGCGGCTACGATGCGGAATCCATGATTAGATGGTGTCTCTTCCTCCCCTGGAGAATCCGTGGAACGCCGAAACTTCCTGCAGCTGAGCGGCCTCGCGGCCGGCGCCCTGATGGTGCCGGGGTGGGATCGCCAAGCCCGGCCGTGGTCGGGCAGCCTCACGCCGATCCCGGTGGCCGACAAGAAGGCGCTGGCCGACGCGGCCCTCAACGCCGCGAAGAGCCGCGGCGCGAGCTACGCGGACGTGCGCATCGGCCGGTACCTGAACCAGTTCATCAACGGGCGCGAGACCAAGATCCAGGGGGTCACCAACACCGAGAGCTTCGGGGCCGGTGTCCGGGTCATCGCCGACGGGACCTGGGGCTTCGCGGCCACGCAGGACGTGACGCCGGACGGCATGGCGCGCGCGGCGGCGCAGGCGGTGGCCATCGCCAAGGCCAATGCGCGACTGCAGACCGAGCCCGTGAAGCTGGCGGCCGAGCCGGGGCACGGCGAGGTGGCGTGGAAGACGCCCATCAGGAAGAACGCCTTCGAGATCTCGGTGGCCGAGAAGGCCGACCTGCTCAAGGCGGTGGGCGACGCGGCGCTCAAGAACGGGGCGTCGTTCATCTCGTTCGGCCTCTTCCTGGTGAACGAGCAGAAGTACTTCGCCTCGACGGACGGCAGCTACATCGACCAGGACATCCATCGTACCTGGCCCAACTTCACCGTGACGGTCACCGATCCGACGTCGGGGAAGTTCGACACGCGTGATGGCGGGAGCGCACCGGTGGGGATGGGGTGGGAGTACCTCGACGGGCTCGCCGCCGACAAGGTGACCACGCCGGCGGGCGTCATCGTGTACGGCCGCACCTACGACATGGTGGAGGACGCGCGGCTGGCCCCCGGCCAGGTGAAGGAGAAGCAGAAGGCCAAGTCGGTGGAGGCGGGCAAGTGGGACGTGGTGCTCGACCCGAGCCATCTCTGGCTCACCATCCACGAATCCGTGGGCCATCCGCTCGAGCTCGACCGCGTGCTCGGCTACGAGGCCAACTACGCGGGGACGAGCTTCGCCACGCTCGACAAGTGGCGCTCGAAGTCGTTCAAGTACGGCAGCCCGCTGGTCAACTTCGTGGCCGACAAGAAGCAGGTGGGGAGCCTCGGCGCCGTGGGCTTCGACGACGAGGGCGTGGCCACGCGGGAGTGGGACCTGGTGAAGGACGGGGTGCTGGTCAACTACCAGGCCATCCGCGACCAGGTGGGGATCCTGGGCGAGGGCCGCTCGCACGGCTGCTGCTACGCCGACAGCTGGAGCTCGGTGCAGTTCCAGCGGATGCCCAACGTGTCGCTCCGGCCGGGCAGCAAGCAGCTCACGCCCGCGCAGCTCATCGGGCAGGTGGAGAAGGGCATCTTCATCATCGGGGACGGGTCGTACTCGATTGACCAGCAGCGCTACAACTTCCAGTTCGGCGGGCAGCTGTTCTACGAGATCCGGAACGGGAAGATCGTGGGGATGCTGCGCGACGTGGCGTACCAGTCGAACACGCAGGAATTCTGGAACGCGGTGGTGGGGATCTGCGACCAGCGCGATTATCGCCTGGGGGGCTCGTTCTTCGACGGGAAGGGGCAGCCGTCGCAGTCGAGCGCCGTGTCGCACGGGTCGGCGACCACGCGGGTGGCCGGCGTCAACGTCATCAACACCGCACGCCGGATCGGGTGAGCCATGCCGCACCTCAATGAAGCGCAGGCGCGCGAGCTGGTCCAGAAGATCCTCAAGCTCTCGAAGTCGGAGGTGTGCGAGGTGTTCGTGGGCGGGGGCACGTCGGGCAACATCCGCTACGCGCGGAACACCGTGAGCACGGCGGGCATCACCGAGGACCTGAACCTGGCGGTCACCGCCCGGAACGGGAAGCGGAGCGGCACCGCCACGGCCAACCAGTTCGACGACGCCACGCTGGAGCGGGTGGTGCGCCGGGCCGAGGAGCTGGCGCAGCTGGCGCCGGAGGACCCGGAGACCATGCCGCCGCTCGGCGCGCAGCAGTACCGGCCCAATCCCGCCGCGTGGAGTGACGCCACCGCGGCGCGCACCCCCGAGGCCCGCGCCCGCGACGCGGAGGCGAGCATCAAGGCCGCGAAGGGGCGCGACGCGGTGGCCGCGGGGTACCTGGAGGAGAACTACGGCTGGGCCGCGCGCGGCAACAGCGCCGGCAACTTCGGCTACCACCGCTCCACGGGGCTCAACTTCTCCGTGACCGTCCGGTCCACCGACGGCACCGGGTCCGGCTACGTGCAGAAGGACGTGACGGACGCCATGCGCTTCGACGCGGCCGCGGCGAGCGCCATCGCGGCGGAGAAGGCGGTGGCGAGCCGCGAGGCGAAGGCCATCGAGCCGGGCAAGTACACCGTGATCCTCGAGCCGCTGGCGGCCGTGGACCTGGTGCAGCCGCTCCTCTTCAGCCTGAATGCCCGCAACGCCGACGAGGGCCGGAGCCCCTTGAGCAAGGCCGGCGGCGGCACCCGCCTCGGCGAGAAGCTGGTGGACGCCTCGGTGACGATCACCTCGGACCCGTGGAACGCGGAGATCCCGGACAACCCCTGGTCGGGCGACGGGCGGCCGCAGCAGCCGATGACGTGGATCGAGGAGGGGGTGGTGAAGAACCTCTTCTATTCCCGCTACTGGGCGGAGAAGCAGGGGAAGCCGGCCACGCCGCCGCCGCCGAACCTCATCATGGCGGGGGGCAGCGCCTCGCTGGAGCAGCTGATCCGGGAGACGGCGCGCGGCGTGCTGGTGACGCGCTTCTGGTACATCCGCTTCGTGGACCCGCAGACGCTCTTGTTCACGGGCCTGACGCGGGACGGGACGTTCTACGTCGAGGACGGCAAGATCAAGCACGCGGTGAAGAACTTCCGGTTCAACGAGTC
>JBGAOL010000069.1:0-13143 GCA_044221825.1 Gemmatimonadales bacterium | reverse complement strand
CCCCAACCCGCTACTGTGGAGCCATGCCCCAGACCCTGCCTTCCGGCACCCAGTACCCCCTGAGCCTCGGCGCCCAGCACGCCGTGATCGTGGAGCGGGGCGCCGGCCTCCGCAGCTACACCTCCCTCGGCCGGGCCGTGGTGGATGGCTGGGCCGAGGACGAGGCCTGCCCCGGCTGTGCCGGCGACGTGCTGGCGCCCTGGCCAGGCCGGGTGGAAGACTCGACCTACACCTTCCAGGGAACCGAGCACCTCCTGGTCCCCACCCCAGGGCAGGGGGGCACCGCCCTCCACGGCCTGGTGAATACCCGCCCCTGGCGGCTCCTGGCGCGGGAACCGGCTGCGGTCACCCTCGGCGTGGAGCTGGCGGGAGAGCCGGGGTACCCGTTCCCGCTGGCCCTCACCATGCGCTGGGCCCTCACCCCGGACGGCTTGGTGGCCACCCACGGCGCGCGGAACAGCGGTCCCACTCCCTGCCCGGTGGCGCTCGGCGCGCACCCCTACCTGGGCGGCGGCACCGGCCGGGTGGACGACCTGGTGCTGCAACTCCCCGCCCGCACCGTGCAGCGCATGGACGCCAACCTGATCCCGCGCGAGACGCTGGGGGTGGACGCGCTGGGGTTCGATTTCCGCTCCCCCACCCGGATCGGGGCGCGGGTCATCGACCACACCTTCGGGAGCCTGGTCACCGATGCCGCGGGGCGCGGCACCCTCACCGTGGCCGATCCCGGCGGCGTCACCACCGAGCTCTGGTGGGAGGCCCCGTTCCGCTACATCCACCTCTACACCAGCGACACGCTCGGGCCGGCGCGGCTCCGGCGCTCGCTGTCGGTGGAGCCCCACACCGCGCCGCACAACGCGCTCCGCAGCGGCCAGGACCTGCTGGTGCTGGCGCCGGGCGAGGCGGTGGAGGCGAGGTGGGGCCTCCGGGTGCTCGCCGGGTGAGGGCCGTGTCCGCCTGACGGAGGGAGCCGCCGCCACCACGACGGGCCACCCCGCCGGTGGCCCTTCGGCCGTCTAGGCGGGGCGCGACCGCCACGCTACCGTGGGGCCATGCAGACCCCGGGCGAGGCGATGCGCGCGTACCTGCGCGACGAGTTCTACCAGTTCTTCCGCTGGCTGCTGGTGGGGAGCGCCCTCGCGGGCGTCTTCTTCCAGTGGCACACCCGCACGGCGCGCCCGCTGCTCGAGCGGGGCTACGCCACCACCACGGGCACGGTCACGCGGTTTGCCGGGGGGATCACCAACCGGGGCTGCGTGCGCTACGCCGTGGCCGGCCGCCGCTTCGAGGGGTGCGGCGACTGGGTGCAGCGCCACGGCATGGCGCTCGGCGACCAGGTGACGGTGTTCTACCTCCCGGACGACCCCGCCAGCTTCATGGCCCGCGACCCGGCCCGCGCCGTCACCACCGGGCAGGTCTTCGGGCCGCTCTTCGGCTTCTGGCTGGCCAGCGTGGTGGGCACCCTCTTCCCGGTGCGCCCGCGCCCGTGGCGGGCCCCACCCGCCCCCGGGGACGCGGCGCCGCAGGCGGGTTAGGCGGGCTCCCGCTGGGCGGGGGCGGTAGATTGGGGGCATGGACCTTCGCGAGTACCACGCCCCGGTCACCCTCCGCAACGGCACCCCCGCCGTGCTCCGCGCCATCCGCCCCGACGACCGGGAGGCGCTGCGCGAGGGCTTTGCCCTGCTGTCCCCCAGCACGGTCTACCACCGCTTCTTCCAGCCCAAGGCCCAGCTCAGCGACGCCGAGCTCCGCTACCTCACCGACCTCGACTTCCACGACCACGTCGCGCTCGTGGCCAGCATCCAGAACCTCGCCGGGGAGTTCGTCATCGGCGTGGGCCGCATGGTGCGCCTCGGCGCCGGCGAGGCCGGGGTGCGCGGGCAGGAGAAGCCCGGCCCGCGCGACACCGCCGAGGTGGCCTTCGTGGTGGGCGACGACTTCCAGGGCCTCGGCGTGGCCACCCACCTCCTCTGGCACCTCGCGGCCATCGCCCGCGGCCTCGGCATCCGCACCCTCACCGCCGAGGTACTGGGCGACAACAAGGCCATGCTCGCCGTCTTTGCCCACAGCGGACTGCCCCTTACCCAGCGGGTCGTCGACGGCGTCATTCACGTCGAGATGGCCCTCGCCGACAGTCCCGCCCCCTGAGCCTGACGACTCGCGGGCACCTTGAACAAGCCGCGCGCCTGTTGCACCCCCGGTGACGACGTCCTAGCTTGGCAGGAGGCGAGCCGTGCCCCCACGCTCCCTCGCCGGCAAGGGCCCCATGGCCTTCGAGCTGGACCGCATCCGCGAAACCGACATCATCCTGGTGCGCGCCTCGGGTGAGGGGAGCGTGGAGGAGGTGTACGCCCTGCTCGAAGCCCTCACCACCCAGACGCTGGTCCCCACCCTCGCCGCCGTCCTGCTCGACTTCCGCGAGTTGCAGAACGCCCCATCCACCGCCGAGGCACGCGTCCTCGCCGAAGCCTTCGGCAACTTTGCCGTGGCCCACGGCTGCCGTCTGGCGTACGTGGCACAGCCCGGCTATCCCTTCGGCATCATGCGGATGGTCGAGATGCAGTCCCAGGTGCACGGGGCCGTCACGGCCACCTTCTCCGACTACGCCGAGGCGCTCCGCTGGCTCGCCGGCGGGGTGCGTCCCGGAGGGCGGCGCACCACGCCGGGCGGTGGACTCAGCCGCCCCAAGGCGTGAGCGACCTTCCGCAGGTGGTGTGGTTCTTCTCTCCGGAGGCCTCGATGACCCTGCGACTCCCCGACCGCCTGCGCCGCATCCCCGCCGAACGCTGGCTGCTGTTCGGCATGATGCTGCTCCTCGCCCTGTTCACCGTCGCGCTCTTCCTGCAGCCCCGGGTGGGCGGTGGCGGACGCTGACGACCTGCTGATCCGGGACGCCCGCCCGGCCGACGCCCCCGGCCTCGAGCCGCTGCTCGCCGAACTTGGCTACCCCGCCGACGGGGCCACCATCGAGCACCGCCGCCAGGAGCTCCTCGCCACCGATCCCTCGGCCCGCCTCCTCGTGGCCGAGCGGGACGGTCGCCTGCTCGGCTTCGCCGTGCTCCACGCGACGCCGGTGCTGCACCGGCCCACCGCCGTGGGACGGATCACCGCCATCGCCGTGCTGCCCGGGTTGCAGGGGAGCGGCGTGGGGCGGCATCTCGTGGCCGCCGCCGAGGCACACTTCGCCGCGCTCGGCCTGGGGCGCATGGAGGTGACGAGCGGACCCACGCACGAGCGCGCGTGGATGTTCTACCGCCGCCTCGGCTATCGCGACCAGGGAATCCGCTTCGGCAAGCCCATCGGCGAGGCGTAGCGCACGCGATTAGCTTCTCAGGGACCCGCGGCACTCCCCTCTCGCGCCCCTGGCCATGCACCTCGACACCACCGTCATCCACGCCGGGCATCCCCCGGTCCACGAGCCCGGCGCCTTCCTGCCGGGGCCGCTCTTCGCCGCCACCTACGTCCTTCCCGGCGACCCGGCCAACCAGCCCTACACCTACGGCCGGTTCGCCAACCCCACCTGGTCGGCCTGGGAAGCGGCGCTCACCGCGCTCGAGGGCGGGCCGGCGGTGGCCTTCCCCTCGGGGATGGCAGCCATCACCGCCATCTTCGCGACGGTGCTCCGCCCCGGTGACGTGGTGGTGCTCCCGGCCGACGCCTACTACACCACCCGCCTGCTGGCGCAGGGCTGGCTCGCCGAACTCGGCGTGAAGGTCCGCCTGGCCCCGACCCGCGGCGACGCCCAGGGCGAGCTGCTCGACGGCGCCCGCCTCCTCTGGCTCGAGACCCCGAGCAACCCGGAGCTCCACGTCTGCGACATCGCGGCGCTGTGTGCCCGGGCCCGCGCCGCAGGCGCGCTCGTGGCGGTGGACAACACCACCCTCACCGCCGCCCTGCAGCAGCCGCTGGCCCTCGGCGCCACCTTCTCGATGGCGTCCGACACCAAGATGCTCACCGGCCACGCCGACCTGCTGCTGGGTCACGTGGCCACGGCCAGCGAGGAGTGGCACCAGAAGCTCCGCACCTGGCGCACCCAGGGCGGCGCCATCCCCGGGCCCATGGAAACCTGGCTGGCGCACCGCCATCTCCAGACCCTCGGCCTCCGGCTGGCGCGCCAGTGCGACAACGCCGAGGCGCTCGTGGCGCGCCTGCGTGCGGCGCCGGCGGTGCAGGCGGTGTACTATCCGGGGAGCGCAGACGGGGCGGCGGGGCGGCTGCTCGGTACGCAGATGCAGCGCGCCGGCTGCGTGGTGAGCTTCGACCTCGGGAGCCGCGCGCGCGCGGAGGCCTTCCTTGCCGCCTGCACCCTGGTGCGTGAGGCCACGAGCTTCGGCGGGATCCACTCGAGCGCCGAGCGCCGCGCGCGCTGGGGGGCGGACGCGGTCGGCGAGGGCTTCATCCGCTTCAGCTGCGGCGCCGAGGCCACCGACGACCTGCTGGCAGATGTGACACAGGCCCTCGCGGCGGCGGTGCGCGCGGGCTGACCGAGGACTCCCTCAGGCGAGAGGATACCCATGGCCCGGCTCATCTGGCTCCTCCTCACCGTGGCACTCGGCGGCGCGCTCCTCGGTGCCGCCTCCTGGACCGCCGCCACCGCGCAGGTCTCCGGTATGCTAGGCTCGCCGCCGCCGCAGATGGGGGACCGCTACACCGCCTTCCTCTGGGAGGGAATGCAGCGGGTGCCGGGCCAGCCCAAGGCGTGGCTGTTCACCTACGGCCCCACCAAGATCCCCGGGGCCCGGAACGTGAAGATCTGGGTGAGCCCCCTCGGCAAGCTGCTCAAGACCGAGCCGGCCGACCTGCAGCAGAAGCTGGACGCGTTTCACGCCAAGGGCTTCTGAGCGGCGGGCGCTGGGCTTCCGGGGCGCGGGGCGTTACCGTTGGGGGAGGCTCGCTGCCCCCGGCGGGCCGCATCGACTCACAGGGAGCCGAGGAGCGACATGTCGAAGCGTGAAGACCAGAAGATGGCCGCCCTGCTCCGGAAGCACGCCGGCAAGCAGAAGCCCGCGGCCAAGGACCCGGCCGCGCAGTTCGATCCCACGCTGCGCATCCGGCGCGAGCAGGACTCCAACGAGACCGAGAAGCTCTTCAAGGAAATGAAGCGGCGCGAGTTCTAGCCGCCGGGGCAGCAATGACGAGGGCGGGCAACGGTGAGGCACCGTTGCCCGCCCTTTGTGTTGGGGGACGGGTCAGGTGGGCTTGAAGATGGCGGCCCACGCCGCCGCGAGGCCAAGGAGCGGCGCCGCGAGGAAGAGAGGCTTGGCGAGGTCGGGCTTCCGGTAGGGCAGCACGATCACCACGCTGAGCAGCGTCCAGATGGTGAGCTTGATCCAGACCCAGAGAGGAAAGGGGAAGCCCACGTGCAGCCGGGCGAGCATCCCGAAGCCGCCGAGCAGGACCAGGAAGGCGGCGGTGCCATGGAGGGCGCTGACGAGCGTGCGATGGGGATTGGCCGCCTTGGTGCCGCCGGCGGCCACGTAGAGTGCGAGTCCGCCGATGCTCGTGAAGAGGAGCATGATCGCGAACAGGTGGATGGTACGATAGGTCTCGATGGGCATAGTGGCAGCAAGAGTAATGGCGCGCGCTCCCCTCGGGAATGGCTCCCCGGGGCCGTCCAAGCTTCTGGAACCCTCGACGCCTGCACCGCATCCCGCGGCGGATGGCCCGTGGGGCGCAGCGACGCTTCTCCCCTGGGTGGGGCGGCGCGCGCGGCGTCGCTGAGGCGCGGAACCGGTCGTCTCCATGCGTGCTCGATGATCGGTGGGATCCCCAGCATGGAGATGGCGCTCATGAAAGTGATCCAGGTGGTCGGCCTCGTCCTGCTCCTGTTCGGCGGCTATGTTCTCGTGCGCGGGCTGAGCTTCACCCGCGACCGCGAAGTGCTCGACGTGGGCCCGGTGCAGGCGGAGGTGCAGGAGCGCAAGGCGATCCCCTCGTGGGTGGGCGCGCTCGCGGCCGGCCTCGGGGTGGTGTGCATCGTGGCAGGCGCGCGGGGTGGTTCGCGCGTTACCTGACGGCCTCCCTCCCCCGGGGACGCCGCCGGGACGGGTGTCCCCCGGGGACGGAGGCTGCCGTGGCCAGCGCGGTGATCCAGCTCAGCATCAAGCCCCGGGTGCCCGGCGAGCCGGGGCTCCCCAAGCGGCCCGTCGCGCGCCTCGTGGTGACCCCCACAGGCTGCGAGGGCGACTACAACCACTACCGCACCCGCTCCCTCGCGAACGACCCCGACCAGGCCGTCCTCCTGGTCACGGACGAGGCGATTGCCTCCCTGGTGGCGGAGGGGTGGCCCATGACGCCCGGCGACTTCGGCGAGAACATCACGCTGGGCGGGGTGGCGGAGGCGTCGCTGGTGCCGGGCACGCTGCTCACCATCGGCGCCGTGCGGCTCGAGGTCTCCAAGCCCTGTGAGCCCTGCAGCAACCTCTACCACCTGCCCTACGTGGGACGCGAGCGCGGCCCGGAGTTCCTGCGCGTCACGCGCGACCGCCGCGGCTGGTACGCGCGCGTGCTCACGCCCGGAACCATCGGGCTGAGCGACCGGGTGACGGTCGAGACGCCGGCCGCCCGCGCATGACCACTTCCGGCCCGGCCCCGACCCTCGATCCCCGCGCCGCCACGCTGATCGAGCAGCTCGGCCTCGCCCCGCATCCCGAGGGCGGCTACTACCGCGAGCTCTTCCGCTCCCCGTTGGCGGTGCAGCCGGGTGACGAGCGTCCCGCACGCAGAGCACTGACCACCATCTACTTCCTGCTCCCCGCGGGCGAGCACAGCCGCTGGCACCAGGTGCGCTCCGACGAGGTGTGGCACCTCTACGAGGGCGGCCCCATCGAGCTGCTGGTGAGCCCGCCCGGCTTCCCCACCGTCGAGCGCGTGCTGCTCGGCCCGCCCGGCACTACGCTCGGCCCCTGCCACACGGTGCCCGCCGGCTGGTGGCAGGCCGCGCGCCCGCGCGGCGCATACGCGCTGGCGGGCTGCACCGTGGCGCCGGGGTTCGAGTTTGCGGACTTCCGATTCCTGCGGGAGGCGCCCGAGGAGCTGGCGCGCCTCCGCGCCCTCTCGCCCGAGCTTGCGCGCCTGGCGTGATGCCGCGAGCCGTGGCCGGGGCCGACGGGTGTCCCGGCGGCTGGATCGTGGTGCGTGACACCGGCGGGGTGGTGGCCGCCGAGCTCGTGGCCGATGCCGCGGGCCTCGTTGCGGTGGCGCACGAGGTGGAGGCGCTCGGCGTGGACATCCCCATGGGCCTCGCGGACCATGGGCCTCGCGCCTGCGACGTCGCCGCCCGCGCCTTCCTCGGGGCCGGGCGTGCCTCGAGCGTCTTCCCCGCCCCGGTGCGCGCCGCGCTCGATGCCACGGAGTACGCCGAGGCGTGTACGAGGTCGCTGGCGGCCTGCGGGAAGAAACTCACGCTCCAGACCTGGCACATCGTGGCGCGGATCCGCGACATGGACAGGGCACTCCGTGCTGCGCGGAGGATGGCGGAACGCATCCATGAGGTGCATCCGGAGTCGAGCTTCCACTTGTGGTGCGGACGGGCCGGCCTGCCGCCCAAGAAGACGGCGGAGGGCCGCACTGCGCGCCGCTCCCTCGTGGAGGCGCAATGGCCCGGAGCCTGGGCGGCCACCCGTGCGACGCATCCCAAGGCCCTCGTCCGGGACGACGACCTGCTCGACGCCTTCGCCGCGCTCTGGAGCGCGCACCGCATCGCGGCCGGCACGGCGCTCCGGCTGCCGGCCGAGGTCGCGCGGGATGCGCACGGATTGCCGATGGTGATCCAGGCCTGAGCCCCCGCCTGTCGCCCGCGGCGCGGGCAGTGCAGCTTCCGTCCGACTTCTTCGCCGAGTGAGCCCGCCCATGGCTACCCCACCCGAAGTCTGGCTCCGCGGCCCCGTGCCGGGCATCGCGCCCGAGCTGCAGCCGGCGGCGCATGCGCTCCTGCAGTCGCTCGAGGACGTCGAACGTGCCGTGGCCCCGCTCTCGGCGGCCGAGCTCTGGGCCACGCCGGGCGGCGCGCCGAGCGTGGGGTTCCACCTGCTGCACCTGGCGGGAAGCGTGGATCGCCTCTGCACCTACGCGGCCGGCACCCCGCTCTCCGACGCGCAGCGCGAGGAGCTCCGCTGGGAGAAGGACCCCGGCGCCCCGCCACCGACAGGCGAGGCGCTGCTGGCACGCTGCCGCACCATCGTGGACCGGGCCCTGGCACAGCTGCGCGCCACGCCGGCTGGCGCCTTCACCGAGCCACGGGGCGTGGGGCGGGCGCAGCTGCCGTCCACGGTGGGCGGGCTCCTCTTCCACGCGGGCGAGCACGCGCAGCGGCACGCGGGGCAGGTCCTCACCACCGCGCGCATCGTGCGGGGACTGGGCGACGCATGATTGCCTATCGCCCCGCCACGGTGGCGGACCTGCCCGCGCTCCTGGCGCTCACGCCGCTGCTCGGCAGCTTCGACGTGCCCGCCTGGCGCACGCCGGGGGAGATCGGCCGCGCCGACAATGCCATCCTCGAGGAGGCGGTGCGCTCGGGGGACGCGGAGGTGCTCGTCTGCGTCGCCGAAGAGGGGAGTCGCGTGCTGGGCCAGGTGTTCGTCTCCACCCGGCGCGACTACTTCACCGGCGCGCCGCACGGCCACATCGAGGTGCTCACGGTGCACCCCGACGCACAGGGGCGCGGCATCGGGAAGGAGCTCGTGGCGCGGGCGGAAGCCTGGAGTCGCGCGCGCGGGCACGGCGCCATGACGCTCAACGTCTTTGCGCGGAACGCGGCGGCCCGCGCCGTCTACGACCGCCTCGGCTACGCGCCGGAGACCATCCACTATTGGAAGGCGCTCGGCTGAGGAGTGTGCGCCCCGGCCCGCACCCGCGCGTCCTGCGGGAAACCCGGACCGGGGGCGGGGATGTACCTGCTGCAGTTGCTGCTGCCGCTGGCGGACCGGCGCGGCGCGCGTCACGGCGAGTCGGTCTTCCGGACCACGGCGGCGGAGCTGACCGAGAAGTTCGGCGGCCTCACGGCGCACACCCAGGCGCCGGCCGAGGGGCTCTGGAAGCCGTCGCGTGACCGCACGGTGCGCGACGAGGTGGTGATCTACGAGGTCATGGCGGAGAAGCTCGATTGCCGCTGGTGGCGCGCGTACCGGCGCCTGCTCGAGGGGCGCTTCCGGCAGGCGGAGCTGGTGGTGCGCGCCTTCAACGTCACGCTGCTCTGACCCGGCACGCGCGGGAGGGACGGGATGGCCGATCGTCTGGTGCTGCTGGTGGGTGCAACGGGCCTGGTGGGCGGCGCGTGCCTGCGCCGCCTGGTGGCGGATCCCGGCGTGGCGCAGGTGCGCGTGCTGCTGCGGCGCCCGCTCCCCGGCGGCGCGCCGCATCCCAAGGTGACGCAGGCGGTGGTGGACTTCGACCGCCTCGCCGAGAAGCCCGAGCTGTTCGTGGTGGACCAGGTGCTCTGCGCCCTCGGCACCACCATCCGGCAGGCCGGCTCGCAGGCGGCCTTCCGGCGCGTGGATCACGACTATCCCGTGACGGTGGGACGGCTGGCCCTGGCCACGGGCGCCAGCCACTACCTGCTGGTCAGCTCCATTGGTGCCGACCCGACGGCCCGCGCCTTCTACCCGCGCGTCAAGGGCGAGGTGGAGCAGGCCATCGTGGACCTTGGCTACCGGAGCACCACCATTGCGCGCCCGTCGCTGCTCCTCGGTGAGCGCCGGGAGTTCCGCTTCGGCGAGCGGGTGGCCAGCCGGCTCGGCTTCCTCATGCCCGCGCGCGCCAAGCCGGTGGAGGCGGCGCAAGTCGCGGCGGCACTGGTGCGCGCCGCCGCCGAGGACCGGCCGGGCGTGCGGATCCTCGAGAACGCCGAGCTCCGCGCCACCCCCGCCTGAGCCCTTGCCGCTCCTCCGCCCCCTCCCCTAGCCTTCGGGCGACTCAACTGGACGGCAGGCATGCAGCAGATCGGCGCCGGACCGCGGCCCTTCGAGGAAGCCCGCGCCCGGCTCACCCCGGTGTTCCAGGCCTTCGGCTTCCGCCTCTTTGGAGTGGAGCTGCCGGAGAAGGGCAGCCGCCACGCCTTCGCGGAGTTCGGGCGGAAGGACCTCCGCATCCGCCTGGTGTGGGAGGGCGACGAGCAGGTGCTCTGGCTCGAGGCGGCACGGCAGGCCGGGAGCGAGATCGTGAGCCGCTGGACCGACATCGAGTGGAGCATCGCCGGCCAGCGCCGGCCGGTGGAGCGCGGCACCGACGAGGCCCGACTCGACCGCCTCGAGGGCGCGCTCGGCGCCTTCCTCAGCATGGACACTCCCGGCCTGGCGCCAGCGTGAGCGCGCCCGCCACGCCCGCCTTCGCCACTGGTGCGCCGCACAGCGGGCCCGAACTCTCCGCCGCGCTGGGCCGGCTGCTGGCGGAGGGCGTCACCTACCTGCAGCAACTCCCCGAGACCGCGTTTGCGGCGCCGCAGGGCACCTTCTGGTCGCCGGCGGAGCACGTGCGGCACCTGCGGAAGTCGGCGGCGCCCCTGGTGACCGCGCTCGGCATCCCGCGCTTCGTCCTCGGGCTCCGCTTCGGGAAGGCGGGCCGGCCCTCGCGCTCGTTCGACGGGATGGTGGCCGTCTACCGTCAGGCGCTCGACGGCGGCGCCACCGCCGGCCGCTTCACCCCCTCCGCCGACGGCGCCCGCCTGGACCGGAACGCCGTCCTCGACGGCTGGGCCCGCGTCACCGGCGCGCTGCAGGCGCAGCTCGGCAAGTGGGACGAGGCCGCGCTCGACCGCTACCAGCTCCCCCACCCCGTCCTCGGCCCACTCACCGTGCGCGAGATGCTGGCCTTCACCGTGTACCACACCGCCCACCACCTGCGCCGCGTGGCGGAACGGAGCGGCCGATGAGCGACCTCACCAGCCACCTCGCCGCCATCCTGGCGCGCGATCTCGCCGCCCTCCGCCGCGAGATCGAGGCCTACCCCGACGACGCCCTCCCCTGGCGCGAGGTCCCCGGCCTCACCAACCCCGGCGGCACCCTGGCGCTCCACGTGGCCGGCAACCTGCAGCACTACGTCGGCCACCTGCTGGGCGGCAGCGGCTACGTGCGCGACCGGCCCGCGGAATTCGCGCGGCGCGGCGTGCCGCGCAGCGAGCTCGTGGCCGAGCTGGACCGGGCGCGCGCGGCGGTGCTCGGCGCCCTCGAGCGCCTGACGCCGGCCGCGCTCGAGGCGCCCTTCCCCGAGCCCCTCGCCAAGCACCAGTTCCGCACCGACGACCTGCTGCTCCACCTCGCCACCCACCTGGCCTATCACCTGGGGCAGGTGGATTATCATCGCCGCGCCGTGACCGGGAGCCCGAGCACCATCGGCGCCATGGCGCTTCCGGAACTCGCCACCGCGTCCCCCGCCGGATGACCGGCGGCGGCTGGGCCCCCGTCTACGCCGTGGTGCGGCGCATCCCGCGCGGCAAGGTGGCCACGTACGGGCAGGTGGCCGCACTCGCCGGCCGGCCGCGGCAGGCGCGGCAGGTGGGCTACGCCCTGCACGCGCTGCCCCCGGGCTCCGACGTACCCTGGCATCGCGTGGTGAACGCCGCGGGCCGCCTGAGCCTGACACCCGACAGCGGCGGCATCGAGCAGCGCCTCCGGCTGCTGGCGGAGGGCGTGACTGTCACGGAGGGCGGCCGGATCCCCCTGGCGGGCTTCCGCTGGCAGCCGGCCAAGCGCGCGGTGGCCCGCCGCCCCTCGGCCCGCTAGCTTCGCGGCATGTCGCTCTCCGCGCTGCTGGTGCTGGGTCTCTTTGGCCTGTGGCTCATGATCCGTGGCCAGCGGGCCGTCGACGCCGGGCGGGATGTGGACGCCACCACGCTCACCGAGCTGGCGCGCGCCGGGTCCGACCTGGCCCAGCCGCACGAGGTGGAGTTCTACTTCTACTTCCCCGCCCAGGAGCAGGCTGCCGCCCTGGCCGAGTTGCTCGGCCGCGAGGGCTACGGCATCCGGCTGGACCGCGCCCAGGAGGGCAAGGACTGGCTCTGCCTGGCCACCCGCGCCATGGTGCCGGCGCTGCCCGAGCTGCAGGCGCTCCGGGCCCGCTTCGTGGAGCTGGCGGAGGGTCGCGGCGGCGTGTACGACGGCTGGGGCGCCACCGTCGTGGAGCCGACGGGCGAGGCGTGACCCCGCCCGGCCTCCTCGTCCGCCCCGCCCGCCCCGCGGAGGCCGCCCGCTGCGCTGGCGTGGCCGCGCACGCCTTCGCCGCCGCGTACGGCGGCAGCAACCCGGTGCTCGAGGTGGCCCGCCACCTGGAGCGCGCCTGCAGCGTCCCGTACTTCGCGGCGGCCCTCGCCGATCCCGGCACCATCGTCCTCCTCGCCGAGGTGGCGGGGGAGGCGGCGGCCTACGCCATGCTGGCGCCGGAACCGCCCCCGCCCTGCGTGCCCGCCGGCGGCGCGCTGCAGCTGGTGCACTTCTACGTGGTGCCCGAGTGGATCGGCCGCGGGGTGGCGGCGCCGCTCATGGCGGCGGTGCTGGAGGCGGCCGCGGCGGCGGGGGCCTCCCGGCTCTGGCTCACCACCTGGGAGCACGCCCCCTGGGCCCAGGCCTTCTACCGGAAGCAGGGCTTCGTCACCGTTGGCGACGTGCCCTTCGCGCTCGGCGAGGACATCCAGCGGGACCTGGTGCTGACCCGCCCCGTCAGCTCCCCGGGCTGAGTTCCGGACCGTCTGGCGGGATCTGGTCCCGGCCCGTACGTTGGCCCTGTCCCTCCAAGGAGGCAGGGCATGGCGACGGTGCGGGAGATCCTGGCCAGGAAGGGGAGTGCGGTGGTGACGGCGGAGGCGGGACAGACGGTGCTCGAGGCCGCGCGCATCATGAACGGCCACGGCATCGGTGCCGTGGTGGTCACCGAACAGGGCGAGATGCGCGGCATCTTCACCGAGCGCGACATGCTGCGCCGCGTGGTGGCCGAGGCGCGCGACCCCAAGGCCACCCGGCTCGCGGAGGTGATGACCCCATCGGTGGTCACCACCGCGGACCAGACCACGGCGGAGGAGTGCGCCGAACTCATGACGGTGCGCCACATCCGGCACCTGCCCGTGCTGTCGGGTGGGCACCTCGCCGGCATCGTCACCATCGGCGACCTGCTGGCCTGGCAGCTGCAGGAGCAGGCCACGACCATCACCCAGCT